>JAESPT010000244.1 GCA_016765515.1 Sneathiella sp.
CCAGATTTTCGTTGCTGGTATCAGCGCTTTTTCAGTAAAGGTTTTACTGCCCATACGAAAAGCTTTTTCTGCAATCGATTTGCCCAATTCAACATACTGATCTCGTTGCTGATGTCGAATAAAACGGCGAATTGCAGATCGTGCTTTGCCGCTGACAACAAAATTCTCCCAGGTTGGCGAAGGCGTCTGGTTCTTTGATCGCAGGATCTCCACCTGGTCGCCATTCCGAAGAACGGTGCGCAAAGGAGCCATCCGACCATTGACTTTCGATCCGACGCAAGTATCCCCGACCCGAGTATGGACAGCGTAGGCGAAATCAACAGGGCTACTGCCTGCAGGCAGTGAAATAAGATCGCCTTTTGGAGAAAAGCAAAAGACCTGATCCTGGTACATATTCAGTTTTGTATGCTCCAGAAATTCATCCGGATCAGACGCCTCTTCAAGAATTTCCAGCAGCTCTCTCAGCCAGCGATATTGTTGCCCCTCTTTTACCGCTCCTTCGGGTTGCTGTTTATAATGCCAATGGGCCGCCACACCATATTCATTGGTTTCGTGCATTTCACGGGTGCGAACCTGAACTTCAATACGCTGTCTTTCCGGGCCGATAATCGTCGTATGGATTGACTGGTAATTGTTGCGTTTTGGTGTGGAAATATAATCCTTGAAGCGTCCCGGTACCATTGCATATTTGGCATGTAATATGCCTAGGGCGTGATAACATTGCTCAACAGTAGATACGATAATTCTAAAAGCGATAATGTCCGATAGCTGTTCAAACGCCACATTGTTCTTTTCCATTTTACGCCAAATGGAATAAGGCCGTTTTTCCCGACCAGAGACTTCAACCTGAAATCCGGAACCGGTGATTTCATCTTTTAGACTATTAACAATGGAGGAGACAACGTCCTGACCTTCCGTCCTTAGATATTCAAGGCGCCGCAAGATGGATTTACGGGCTTCGTTATTGAGTTCAACAAAAGCGAGATCTTCCAATTCATCGCGAAAATTCTGAATACCGATGCGTTCAGCCAACGGTGCATAGATTTCCATGGTTTCCGTGGCAATCCGGATACGCTTTTCAGGCTTCGTAATAAAATGAAGCGTCCGCATGTTATGAAGTCGATCGGCGAGCTTGACCAGAAGAACGCGGATATCATTGGATATGGCCAACAGAAGTTTGGAGAAATTCTCAGCTTGCTTCGTCCGGTCAGACTGTAATTCCAACTGAGAAAGCTTGGTTACGCCATCGACCAGAACAGCGATTTCAGTCCCGAAATTCTTCTCGATCTCCTCTTGCGTTGCGACCGTGTCTTCGATCGTATCATGCAAGAGTGCTGTGATAATCGTCGCCATATCGAGCTTGAGCTCTGTGAGAATTCCGGCGACTTCAATGGGATGGGAAAAATAGGGATCACCGGAAGCGCGAACCTGGCTACCATGAGTTTTAATCGTAAAAACATATGCACGATTGAGCAGATCCTCATCAGCCTGAGGATCATAACTTAAGACGCGCTCTACAAGTTCAACCTGCCGTAACATTCATGCAATCCAGGACCGAGCTCCTGACAAGAGGGTTAGTGGTATCGAATATCATGACATAAGAGCGCCAAGTCGCCAAGACACCTATCAACAGCGCTCTTCATCATGAAAAAGGGAATTATGCGTTCAAGCGAACGGATCTTCTGGTGTTTCAGCTACCGGCTTTGGGGCACCATCAGTCGCACCAACATCACCAGCAGAGAAAGTCTCAGCTTCTGATTCATCCGGAACCACACCGGCCCACTCGTTACTGGAACTCATCAAAGCAGCCATGTTATCTTCTTCAGGTTCATCAACTTCCACACGACGCTGCAATGCATGCACAAGACTGATCTTCAAATCGTCCAAATCAATCGTGCCATCGCCAATTTCACGAAGAGACACAACAGGGTTCTTATCATTGTCACGATCCACTGTCAGCATGGAACCTGCAGCAATGCCTCGCGCACGGCGCGCGGCAAGCAAAACAAGTTCAAAACGATTAGGAATTCTCCGAACGCAATCTTCTACGGTCACACGGGCCATAAACAACTCTCCAAATGTATGTGATTAACTTCACTACATATGCCGCTCGCAAACAATAAGCAAGTCTAACTGACTTATATTCGTCCAAATAAATGCTGATTCTTTATCTTTTCTGCATTTTATGCCTGTTGAGGCACAATCTCAAAAGTTAGGTCGTCCTTTATTGCGTCAAATAGTTCTGTCGCTGTTCGTCCAGTAACAGGATGCTGCCAGTCAGGGTTAATCTCACATAATGGCGCTAGAACAAAGCCTCGTTCATGCATGCGAGGGTGAGGAACAACCCCTCCTTTAGACTGATCCTGATTAACGGACACCTCGTCGTTATAGGCCAGAAGATCCAAATCCAGGACGCGAGCCTCCCATTTAACCTCCCGCACACGACCAAACTCCTGTTCAATTGAGTGAAGCAAAAGAAGTAATTCCTGCATCTTCAACTCTGTTGATACCGCCAACACAGCATTAACAAACCAAGGTTGATCTGAGACAGGCACAGGTTCTGTTCGATACCAACTCGATTGATGGGTTATTTGGAGACCACGATTTTCCAGCATTCCAGCCGCAGCTTTCAAGCTATTTAACGGCTCGCCATACTGAGGGTGAAGGAGGTTCGCTCCCATTCCTATTAGGATCATTTATGCACCTTTTCTGACCATTAAAACACAGTCTTAGATACTAAAATCAGGAAATTCAAGACTTCGATCAAGATTAGGCGGACAATATTATTAACTAAATATTGACTGGTGAAAATAGTACTTTTTTGATATCCTCTTGCAACTCGGAGTAAAGAATCCGAAGAACATAAAAATAAAATTAATAAGAATGTCGGATTTATTATGACCTTTTACAGCGATGAAAGAATAGCTCTTTTTATTGATGGCTCCAATTTATATGCCTCTGCCCGAGCATTGGGCTTTGACATAGATTATAAAAATCTATTAAAAGAATTCACCTCTCAAGGTCGCCTTGTACGCGCATTTTATTATACGGCTCTGATGGAAGAGCAGGAATATTCCCCGATCCGCCCGCTTGTCGATTGGCTCGATTAC
>JAESPT010000245.1 GCA_016765515.1 Sneathiella sp.
CAGTAATATAACTTTCAAGTTTAGTCACATTCACACCGTTTGTGGCGAAACCGCCCAGTGCCTTGTATAGAGCCGCAGGTTGACTTCTCACCTGAAAAACCAGGCTCGTCATACAGGAATGACTTTTTGGATCTGGCTCAAGACGTTTGCGCGACAGGATCAGGAATCGGGTCGTATTACCAAGCCGGTCTTCGACCCGCTCACGAATAACATCCAATCCGTAAATCTCACCGGCCAGACTGGAGGCAATGGAGGCTTGAGATTTATCTCCAAGCTCTGCAATCATCTTGGCTGACCCAGCCGTATCATAATGAATAATCGGTTCAATGCCGAGTTCACGGGTGAAATTTCGACATTGAGACAGCGCTTGCTCATGACTGTGAACGGCCTTGATATCACCCAGCTTGGTCCCGGCAACACCAAGAAGCAGGTGCTGAACGGGCTGAAAATGTTCACCGATTGTATAAAGCCCGGATTCTGGCAGCAAATGATGTATGTCTGCGACCCGCCCTCCTAAAGAATTCTCAATGGGAATCATCGCATATTTGGCGTCTTTATTGCGCACCATGGCAAGAGCATCGGCAAACGTCTCGCAGGCGATGGCTTCCATATCTGGAAAAACTGTACTGCAGGATAAATGTCCGTATGCGCCTGGAACCCCCTGAAAGGTGATAGAATTTTCCGGGTCTTTGTTAGCCATGGTCTTTATTCCGATTAACTTATATTTAGGGCAATCAACAATTTCGATGATACTTGCGAACGAATCACAGTTGATTAAACATATCTCGAATGCGCTGCAGATCTTGGGGAGTATCAACACCAAGCGGTACTGTGTCAACGAGAGCCGCGTCAATCCGCATACCCGCTTCCAGTGCCCTGAGCTGTTCGAGCTTTTCACGTTTTTCCAATGGCGACGGCGGCAGGGAGATAAATTTCTTCAGCGAAGTACGACGGTATGCATAAATGCCAATATGATGAAAGTGCGGACCCGGCCCCCACGGAGCCTTCAAACGGCTGAACCAAAGGGCTCGGCCAAATTGTGCGCCGTCCTCAAGACTCACCACCGCTTTCACTGCATTTTCATCTTCCAGTTCAAGCGGATCCACGATTTCTGCAACCAAAGTTGCAATATCTGCATTATGTGATTCCAACGCCGCCAGCGAAGCCTTCACCGCTTTTGGATCTAATGCAGGTAAATCACCTTGCAGATTAATGACCGCATCGTATTTCTGATCTGGATCAAATTTCTCCACCGCTTCAAAAACCCGGTCGGATCCAGAGGGATGATCCGGACGGGTGAGGATGGCCACTCCGCCCGCTTGCCGAACAGCATTGGCAATCGCTTCTTCTGCGCAAGCAACAATAACCGGACCAATATCCGCTTCACGGGCTCGGTCCAGCACCTGAACAATCATCGGTTTACCGCCTATGTCAGCAAGTGGTTTGCCAGGCAGACGCGTTGACGCCATGCGCGCCGGAATAACGACAACCGGATTCAGGGTCTCAACCATGTTCAACACAGGCTCCTATTAGCTCTTAAATAAGATTGTCCAAAAAGACACAAATTGGTCCCGATTATATACGTCTTGCGCATTCGAAGCGAAAGCCGTTAAATTCCACTCGCTTTTTTTTGCCGCTTTTGATAGAGCTAGCCGCAGATTATTTGAGCTGAGGTAAGTAATGAATTCTTTTGAGCTAAACAAAATTGCAGGCGCCCTACTTGGCGGCGCGCTCGCTATTGTAGCCATTAACGAGATTGCCAATTTCGCAGTTTCCCCCCATTACCCTGAGAAAGCAGCCTATGCAATCGACACAGGGAATGCGGAAACAAGCACAATGGCAGCAACAGAAAGCCCATATGAAGGCCCTACACTCAGCGCATTGCTTGCGTCTGCAGATGCGGAAAAAGGAAAAAAGGTTTTCAAGAAATGTGGCGCATGCCACACAGCTGATGAAGGCGGCAAAAACAAAATTGGCCCGAACCTGTATGCGATTATCGAGCGTGCAAAAGGCTCATCTGCTGGTTTCTCCTACTCAGACGCCCTGGTTGCCAAAGGTGGAAACTGGTCCTACGAGGATCTGGACGCGTTTCTTAAAAAGCCAAAAGATTTCATTAAGGGAACAAAAATGTCGTTTGCTGGCTTGAAAAAGCCAAATGACCGTGCAGATTTGATCCTTTATTTACGGTCTCTTGGATCAGAGGCTGTTTCTCTACCTTCTGTAAACTAATCATTGATCGGGCGACATATGACCCAGACCTGTCCTTCTGAGTTCCTTGAATTGGCCCACCGACTTGCCGATGCAGCGGGCGATGTTATTCGCCCCCTGTTTCGCCGCGAAATTGATATCATCAGTAAAGATGATTCTAGCCCGGTGACCATTGCTGATCGCAATGCTGAAATGGCTATGCGCAATATCATTGAAGCAGAATTTCCCGAACATGGCATTTACGGGGAAGAGCATGGACAGGTTAGGCTCGATGCAGAATATGTCTGGGTTCTTGATCCGATTGACGGAACCCATTCCTTTATATCCGGAATGCCTACTTTTACCTGTCTGATTGGTTTGGTAAAAAATTGCAATCCGATAATGGGGATCATGTATCAACCGATTACCGGTGAAAAATGGGTTGGCGCGAATGGTGCTACAACATTAAATGGAACACCTATTCATGTCAGGGATACGGCTCAACAGGTTTCTAAAGCTTCCCTTTTCTCGTACGGTATAGAGTTGTTCGATGGGGAACGGGGTGCAAACTTTAAAGCACTTTGTGATGCTGCTGAACGCAATCGATTTGGTTATGACAGTTACGCTTACGGGCTGCTCGCCCACGGCTTCATTGATATTGTCGCGGACAGTGATATGAAACCTTTTGATTATTGTGCGCTGGTTCCCATTGTTGAAAATGCCGGTGGCAGCATTACCGACTGGGACGGTAATAAACTGACACTGGCTAATCCTGGCTATGTTTTGGCCTCTGCCAACGAGAACTTGCACAAAGAAAGTATTAAACTGCTCTCTTCAAGTTAAAACAAGAATTCGTCATTTAGTCTTGATGTCCGCAACAATTCACCCCATGTTGTCCTTTAGTTAATTAGAATAACAATGATAGGGGAATAATGGGATTTTTTAAGGCTTCGGCCATTATGTGTGTTGCCCTCTTTAGCGCGGCACCCATTTCCTCCGCCGGCGAAATCAAAACCATCAAAACCCATGGCCTCTCTCTTGCTGGCCCTTTAAAATACGGCCCAGACTTCAAGCATCTGGAATATGTCAATCCCAACGCCCCTAAGGGCGGAAATCTGAAATTGTCTGCCCGGGGAGGGTTTGACAATCTCAACCCCTATATTTCTCGCGGGCAGGCTGCGATTGGACTAACCCTCACCTTTGAAACGCTGATGGCTCAATCGAATGATGATCCCAGCGCTGAATATGGTGTATTGGCTGAATCAGTAGAAGTCGCCGAAGATCTGAGTTTTGTCATTTTCAACTTGCACAAGACGGCAAAATTTCATGACGGCACTCCCGTTACAGCCGATGATCTGATTTTCAGCTTGAAGATGGTGAAGGAAAAAGGTGTTCCTCTTTTTCGCTATTATTATGCGGATGTAAAAGACGCTGTTGCTCTCACCCCTAATCGCATTAAATTTAATTTTTCAGGGCCGCCCAACCGGGAACTTCCACAAATTGTCGGCCAACTCCTACCGGTTCTGTCAAAAAAACACTTTGAAACAAGGCAATTTGAAAAAACCACTCTAACGCCCATCCTAGGCTCAGGTCCATATCGCGTTAAAGAATTTGAAGCCAATCGATTTATTACATACGAGCGCGTCAAAGATTACTGGGGTGCAAATATACCGATCAACAAAGGCCGTTACAATTACGATACCATTCGATACGATTTCTACCGCGACACTTCTGTGCTTCTGGAAGCCTTTAAAGCCGGGGAATATGATTACCGTTCAGAAAACAGTGCTAAAAACTGGGCAACAGGATATGACTTTCCTGCCCTAAAAAAAGGACTGGTGGTCAAAGAAGAAATTCCCAGTAATACCCCAGCCGGGCAACAAGGGTATGCTTATAACCTTCGGCGGGAAAAATTTCAGGATCCAGCCCTTCGTGAAGCCTTGATGTATGCTTTTGACTTTGAATGGTTGAACAAAAACATCTTTTACAATCAATATGTTCGAACAAACAGTTTCTATTATAATTCTGTAATGGCAGCGAAAGGCAAACCATCTGCGGAAGAATTAAAAGTATTGGAGCCTTTCCGTGATCAGGTGCCAATCCGTGTCTTTGGCCCAACCTATACCCCTCCTGCATCAGATGGAAGCGGTCGTGATCGCAAACCTTTGCGAACGGCAAAGAAAATTCTGAAAGATGCCGGATGGATAATTGTAGATAGCAAGCTTATCAGTCCAAAATCCGGCAAACCGCTGGAAATAGAGTTTCTGATGTATGATCAGAATAGCCTGCGTGTCATTGGTCCCTTTATCAAAAATCTTGCCAAACTTGGCGTAACGGCCAAATCTCGAATTGTCGATACAGCTCAATTTACAGAACGGGTCCGTAATTATGACTTTGATATCATCACGTCCACCTTCTGGCAGACTGTCAGTCCAGGCAACGAACAACGGGAATTTTGGGGAAGCGCTGCCGGAAAACGGCCCGGCAGCCGCAATGTTATGGGGATAAACAATCCTGTCGTTGATGCACTGATTGAACAACTTGTTGCGGCGCCAGATTATGAAAGCCTGAAACCTGTTGCCCGTGCTCTTGATCGTGTACTCACCTGGAATTTCTATGTTATCCCGCAATACACCACCGCTTTTGACCGGATCGCCTATTGGGATAAATTTGGAAAAACGGACATTAGTCCATCTGAAGGGCCCGATATCACTGCCTGGTGGATTGATACCCAGAAAGAGATTCAATTGAAAGAAGCACAGAAGAATTTAAAAAATTAGAAGAACTAAGGGAGACTGACTGTGCTTGAACGAGTAGGGGGGCATTATCTGATAGTAATTGGAGCTATTCTCCTGACCCTCTCTTCACTTGTCGTCTCTTCTGCTATTGCTGGCGAAAGAGTCGTGTATGGTCTCTCCAGCTTTGGAGATTTGAAATACGGTAAAAACTTCAAGCATTTTGACTATGTCAATCCTGACGCGCCCAAGGGCGGCAAAATAAAAATCCGAAATCTCGATAGTTTTGACAGCGTGAACCCGTTTATCCTCAAAGGAAGATATGAAGTATTAAACGCAGATGTTGGAGGAGATATCACCTTCAACTTTTCTAGCTTGATGACCCCGTCTCATGATGAACCAGACGCGCTCTACCCTCTTGTCGCAAAAGAAGTTCTACTGGACGATGACAGAAGATGGGTTGAATTTGTGCTGAGGGACGGGCCAAAATTTCACGATGGCACCCCAATTACAGTAGAGGATGTCGCCTTCTCTTTTAAGTCCCTCAAATATGAGGGGCACCCCTCTTATCGGGTTCGCTTCCGCGATATTGAGGATCCAATCATCACAGGATCAAACCGAATTCGTTTCCCCTTCAAGGAAGGGGTCCTGACCCGTAGCTTACCACTCTTTATCGGGGATATGTCTATTCTATCGAAATCCTCTTTCGCGAACAGAAAATTCAAGAAAACGACAATGATCCCTTTGTTGGGGTCTGGCCCCTATAAAATGGTGAAAGTCGATCCTGGTCGATCTGTCACATATGCACGGGTCAAAAACCATTGGGCGGAAAAGCTTCCGGTTCATATTGGACGGTACAATTTCGATACAATCCAAGTGGATTATTATCGGGATAGAACGATTGCATTAGAGGCATTTTTCGCGGGCGAGTATGACTTTCGTGAGGAATTCACGTCTCGAAGTTGGGCGACAGAATATACGAACAAACCCGCTTTTGTAAAAGGTCTGATAAAGAGAAAGACGTTACTTGATTCCTCTCTTACAGGATATCAGGCCTACTTCCTGAATACGCGCCGCCCACAATTCAAAGACCGGCGTGTCCGTCAGGCTCTTTCTCGAATGTTTGATTATGAATGGACAAATAAAAATTTATTTTACAATTCATATGAACGCCTCACCTCATTTTTCGAAAATTCAACAATGAAATCTTTCGGCGTACCATCGAAAGATGAACGGGCTCTTTTAGAACCGTGGCGAGGACAAATTCCCGAAGAAGTTTTCGGAGAAGCCTTTATTCCGTCCAAGACGAACGGCAGCGGTAAAATACGAAATGAAATCAAAATAGCACTAAAAGAGCTTAAAGCAGCGGGCTGGACGATCAAAGACAGGAAACTGGTCAATGAAAAAGGCGAACAAATGAGCTTTGAGTTTTTACTTTATGAAAACTCATCCATAAGAATAATTAATCCCTACCTTCGAAATCTTGAACGAATTGGTGTCGACGCACGCGTTCGCCTCATTGATGCCGCCAGTTGGCAAAACCGCATGCAAGATTTCGATTTTGACATAATTAGCAGACGTATGGGGCAATCGCCATACCCTGGAGCAGAATTACGGGATTGGTGGAGCTCTCAATCAGCGGATATTAAAGGCGGTCTGAATATTGCCGGCGTTAAAAACCCTGCTGTCGATGCGCTTGTTGATGCTGTAGTTAAAGCAGAAGACAAGGAAGAGCTAGTTACCGCCGCCCGTGCGCTTGATCGCGTGCTGATGTGGGGGCATTATACAATACAGCAATGGTTTAAGGCGAGCCACTTCATTGCCTTTTGGGACAAATTTGGCAAGCCAGATGCGCCAAAACCGGGTTATGATCGGGCCGTATTGCATAGTTGGTGGTTTGATAAAGAGAAAGCAGCAAAAATTTCAGCTGCTCTTACTAAGTAGGGGGATAGGCCGTGTTAGCCTATATAATTAGACGACTTCTCTTGATGATCCCGACTTTGTTCGGAATCATGGTGTTGAATTTTGCGGTTATTCAATTTGCCCCGGGCGGACCCATCGAGCAGATTATCGCTGAAATTCAGGGAACGGCAGTGGGAGCGACCTCTCGTATTGGCGGATCCGGCGCCGGTGATGTGGCAGG
>JAESPT010000246.1 GCA_016765515.1 Sneathiella sp.
CGCCCGGTCGCTGGATTGTATCGCCCGTAACCATATGATCATATTGTTCCAGATCCATTTACGGCTGGCAATCTCCGAAGATCCCATAATTTTCATGAGAGCTTTCGATAGATCATTGGTTGCGACGACATCCTCTGCCTTTATGGGAGCAGGGGCGACGGTTTTTGTCCACGGCCGGTCATATTCAGGGGCGGCATCGGCAAGGGGTGCCACAGGCAATTCAGCGACAACATCGCCGTCCATGGTCAAAACCATTTTCCCCGTATCGGTTACTTTCCCGATAATTGAGAAATCCAGTTCCCATTTTTCAAATATCTTGCGCGCTTCTTCCTCTCGGCCCGGTTTCAAGACCATCAACATGCGTTCCTGACTTTCAGAAAGCATAATTTCGTAAGGAGTCATGCCTTCTTCGCGAATAGGAACATGATCAAGGTCGAGCTGAATACCCACCCCCCCTTTGTCGGCCATTTCAAAGGAAGAAGATGTGAGTCCTGCGGCTCCCATATCCTGAATGGCGACAATGGCATCGGTGGCCATCAATTCAAGACAGGCTTCAAGCAGCAGTTTTTCTGTGAAAGGATCACCAACCTGTACCGTCGGCCGTTTCTCTTCGGTGTCATCATCAAATTGAGCGGAAGCCATGGTCGCGCCGTGAATACCATCGCGTCCTGTTTTTGATCCAACATAGACAACCGGATTACCGATACCGGCAGCGGCAGAATAGAAAATCTTATTTGTATCAGCGATACCGACAGTCATGGCATTTACCAGGATATTGCCATCATAGGAGCTGTGAAAATTCGTCTCACCGCCCACGGTTGGAATACCCATACAGTTTCCGTATCCGCCAATTCCGGAAATAACGCCAGAAACGAGATGTCGAGTTTTCGGGTGATCCGCACTGCCAAAACGAAGGGCATTCATATTTGCAATGGGACGAGCGCCCATGGTGAAGACGTCGCGTAAGATACCGCCAACGCCAGTCGCCGCCCCTTGGTAGGGTTCGATGTAGGAGGGGTGATTATGGCTTTCCATCTTGAAAATGGCTGCCTGGCCATCGCCAATATCAACAACACCAGCATTTTCGCCCGGACCGCAGATGACCCACGGTGCTTCTGTTGGGAGTGTTTTAAGCCATTTTTTTGAGGATTTATAGGAACAGTGTTCGCTCCACATGACGGAAAATATACCCAGTTCTGTCATATTGGGTTCTCTTCCCAATATATCGAGAACTCTTTCATATTCGCTTTCCGATAAACCGTGCTCGGCAACGATTTCTTTCGTAATTTTGGTCATATCAGTGTTCAGTTCAGAGAATTGATAAGATTGTCGAAAAAGGTCTTCCCGTCTATTCCGCCCAGTTGATCAGAGATCAGGCGTTCTGGGTGAGGCATCAATCCGAGGATGTTGCCAGCCTTGTTGTAGATGCCAGCAATGTTATTTCGGGACCCATTGATATTACTGCCATCGTTCACGTTGCCATCGGCGTCAGTATATTTGAAGGCAATCTGGCCTTCTCCTTCCAAGCGCTCCACGGTTTCGTCATCGGCAAAAAAATTGCCATCATGATGAGCTACGGGAAAGCGAATGATCTGATTGGTTTCATATGCTCCGACAAACCTTTGATTTTCGGATGTAACTTTTAAATTCACATCCTTACAAATGAATTTTTGATTAGCGTTTCTGAGCAGTGCACCCGGGAGCATGCCTGTTTCAGTTGCAACTTGAAAACCGTTACAAACAGCTAATATTGGCGTGCCGGAAGCTGCTTTTTTGACAACTTCACGCATGATCGGGGAATTACCGGCAATGGCGCCACATCTCAGATAGTCTCCGTAGGAAAATCCTCCGGGAATAGCAATCAGGTCTGTTTCAGGTAATACACTGTCTCCATGCCAAACCATGGCAGGAGCAGCTCCCATTGACAGCTCAAGTGCAACCTTCATGTCGCGATCACAATTGGAGCCAGGAAATACAATAACTGCGGCCTTCATCGGTCTCAGTCTCCTTAAATCGAGATTAATCCAGCAATTCTACAGCGTAGTTTTCGATCACCGTATTGGCGAGTAACTGCGTGCACATTTTATCGACTTCAGCCGGGGCATCTTTTGCAGATATGTCCCCTAAGTCCAGTTCGATCACTTTGCCCTGGCGTACCTCGCCGATCTTATCAAGACCAAGTCCGTGAAGGGCGTGAGAAATTGCTTTTCCTTGAGGGTCAAGAACACCGTTTTTCAAAGAAATAGTTACGCGAGCTTTCATCTATTTGTTACCTTGCAATCAGTAGCCAAGAAAAAAGGCGCAGATTATGCGCCTTAGGTTTTATTGTATTGCAGTTGGACCTTTAAGATCCCCAGGACCACCTTCAGGCAATATGCCTAATCGGCGTGCAACTTCCTGATATGCATCTTCTACGCCGCCCAAATCTCTGCGGAATCTGTCTTTGTCGAGCTTTTCATTGGTTTTTATATCCCAAAGCCGACAATTATCAGGGCTGATCTCATCGGCCAGAATAACCTGAATTTCGTCATCTTCGTAGATACGACCGAATTCAAGTTTGAAATCGATCAATTTAATGCCAATTCCGCAGAATAGTCCGGAGAGAAAATCGTTGACCCGGAGGGATTGAGTCATGATTTCATCCAATTCCTGCGGTGTTGCCCAGCCAAAAGCCGTAATATGTTCTTCAGACACGATCGGATCATTCAATTCGTCTGATTTGAAGCAATATTCGATAATTGTTCTTGGCAGGGGTGTCCCTTCGGTAATTCCAAGACGCGTGCAAATTGATCCAGCTGCTACATTGCGAACAATCACTTCAACAGGAATGATTTCCACTTCTTTTATCAGCTGTTCTCTCATGTTCAGGCGACGGATGAAATGGTTCTGAATACCGATATTGGACAACTTGGTCATCAGATGCTCTGAGATACGGTTATTCAGAACACCTTTTCCAGTGATCGTTGATTTTTTTTCGCCATTAAAAGCCGTTGCATCGTCTTTAAAATACTGAACAAGCGTGCCTGGCTCAGGACCTTCAAAAAGAACTTTTGCTTTGCCTTCGTAGATGCGTCTACGCCGGGTCATGGATGTTACTCCGACTTTAGGCCAAACTAGCGGCCTAATAAAAAATAGGAACGGGCCAATTAAAACAAATCATGAAGGATTGCTTTAATCTGGATTGTCCGTTGTGGTTTGTCAGTCTCAACTGGCAAATTCAAGCGGAACATAGTTCAGAAGCTCTCTAAATACAATATAACCGAGGACCTATTGTTAATAAATAATTTTAAAAAAATCCTTGCTGCATTCGGCAACAGGAACCATCTTAGGTGTATAGACAAGTAAAAGACTGAATTGCGCTGTATTTAGACGAACTTAACTGAAATTTGAGGGCTAACGAATGTCTGGTATTGATAATCTTGGAAAAACACACGAAAATAAATTTGTCCATGACAGTGACTTGGAATTTAAAACTATGGCCCGGCGAAACAAGTTGTTGGGTGTATGGGCTGCTGAATTAATGGGTCTATCAGGGGATGCGGTAGAATCATACGCCAAGGAAGTTGTTATTGCTGACTTGGAGGAAAAAGGGGACGAAGACGTTTTTCGCAAGGTCCGCAAGGACCTGGATTCAAAGAATATAGAAATGTCTGATCACCGTATTCGCCGCCAAATGGAAGAATTGCTTGTAACCGCACGGGATCAAGTTCACAGCGAATAATCAGCAGAAAATGACAGATTTTTCAACGTTCTTCCAACCATTTATCGCGCATTAGGCGATAGAGAACGTGGCGGCGCAAACGATGACCATCCTCGATTTCTGGATGGTCAAAACCGTCTTCCGTATATTGAAATCCCAATTTTTTCATAACTGCTTGCGACCGGATATTCAGAACCGCAGTGAATGATACGAGTTCTGACAGATCAAGCTGTTCAAACGCATAATTGATGCAAGCTTTGGCAGCTTCTGTTGCATACCCTTGTCCCCAATTGGGCCATGACTTTTTTCTATATATGCAATAGCCAGGTTCATAAATTAATAAGCCCCGCACCAGCGGTGCGAGGCCATAAAAAGATAGCGATAAGCTATCAAATATAAAATAGAGTTATTATTCTCCGAAAACCCGTTTGAAAATCGTATCCACATGTTTGGTGTGATATTCCAGATCAAAGACACTTTCAATTTTCTCATTGGAAAGAGCCGCCGTTACGTCTTCATCGTTTTTCAGGAGATCCATGAAATCGGCGCCTTCGCGCCAGACACGCATGGCATTACGCTGGACAAGGACATAGGAATCTTCGCGGCTGACACCAGCTTGGGTGAGCGCAAGTAGAACCCGCTGCGAATGGATAAGGCCACCCAGCTTGTTCATATTGTCCATCATGTTTTCAGGGTAGACAAGAAGCTTGTCAATCACACCTGTAAGACGTGTAATAGCGAAGTCGAGTGTGATTGTTGCATCCGGAGCGATACCCCGCTCTACGGAGGAGTGGGAGATATCCCGCTCATGCCAAAGAGCAACATTTTCCATGGCAGGGATGGTTGTCATGCGGACCAAACGGGCAAGACCTGTAAGATTTTCAGTCAGGATGGGGTTCCGCTTGTGCGGCATTGCTGAGGAGCCTTTCTGACCCGGCGCGAAATATTCCTCTACTTCCAGGACTTCTGTCCGCTGCAAATGACGAATTTCAACAGCCAGACGCTCAATAGAACTAGCAATCACACCCAGTGTTGCAAAATACATGGCATGGCGATCCCGCGGAATAACCTGCGTTGAGATTGTTTCAGGCTCCAGCCCCAATTTCTTGGCAACATGTTCTTCTACAAAAGGATCGATATTGGCGAATGTACCAACCGCGCCAGAAATAGCGCAGGTCGCAATGTCTTTACGCGCATTTACCAGGCGTTCGCGATTGCGGGCAAATTCAGCGTGGGCTTGCGCCATTTTCAAACCAAAAGTTACTGGCTCTGCATGAATGCCGTGAGACCGTCCCACACAAACATCATTTTTATGAGCGTACGCTTTTTTCTTCAGCGCCGCTAACAGCTTATCCAAGTCATCGAGCAAGATGTCTGTTGCTTTGACAAGCTGTACACTCAAACAGGTATCAAGAACATCAGAAGACGTCATTCCCTGATGTACAAACCGTGCTTCGTCACCGACATATTCCTGAAGATTGGTAAGGAACGCGATGACGTCATGTTTGGTTTCACGTTCAATTTCGTCAATACGGTCAATTTCAAAATTTCCGCGATCCCAGACAGCTTTAGCAGCCTCTTTTGGGATAACGCCGAGTTCAGCTTGTGCGTCACAAGCATGCGCTTCAATCTCGAACCAAATTCGGAACTTGCTTTGAGGTTCCCAGATGGTGGTCATTTCAGGGCGAGCGTAACGGGGTATCATGAAAAATCACCTTGTTGCTGTCAAAAGCGGTTGCGCTTTATGGGGTTTCAGGAATTTCGGTAGTTAGCCGTTGCGCGTTCACTATCAGAGAGTCCTGAAAATCTCAACTTATTCCTTGGACATCTAGTTGCAGTGGCGGCTTCGCGGAGAAGAATTAATCCGTTACAAGCAATAAGAATTCAGTTGATTTCTATTTTGAGCGGATTAACCGCTCCGATCAGAATACAACTATTTCACTATAATCTCCATTTTCTTACTCTTTGCTTAAGGTCCTAATTTACATTGCATAAGAAGTAATGCATTGTCATTTGTGAAGCTCAAATTAAACATTTGTTGCAACTATGTAACATAGTAAGAAATGCTAATGGTATCAGACAAGCAAATAATTGAAGCTGCCATTCTCGTTTTTGCGCATAAACCAGATGCGACAATGACCGAAGTTGCAAAAGAAGCCGGAGTAACGCGGATAACTGTAAATCGGAAATTTGGGTCAAAAACCGATTTATTACAGATCACCGCTGGATATTGTGTCGCTAAATTTGAAGAGGTTTTAGAATCAGCCTGTTCGTCAGATAAAACTGCCATCGAAAAGATATATATAATTTTGACAGGTTTTTCGAAGCTCAGAAATCATTACTTTTTCTGGATGCGCTCGAGAGTGGACGATAAACGAAAAAATCAGGAAATTTTCATGCGGCAGTTGGATGTCGTAGAGCAATTGGTCATTGCAGCTCAAAATGCAGGGGATATTCGTGCTGATTTACCCTCGGGTTGGGTGGCCTCACTTTTTGATTACATGGCGATCGCCGCAAGTACGTCTCTTCACCGGGGGGTGGTCGCGGAAAGAGACGTTTATAAAGTGGCTTGGGACACACTGGTGAACGGGATCGCACCGAAAAAGTTTTTCTGATTTTCAGAGTTTATATTTTTGAGTGAGAGCTACGATCATATTAAGGATGGACGTTCGGACAGATTTGTCATCAATTCTTGTAAAAGCCCGTACAAGCTCCAGTGTTTCACGCTTAGCGGCAGGATCTTTGCGCAGGTCTGGGCTATTGTGAGGCAAGTCGTTTGTTTGTGCCGCTATTTCCATATCTTCAAAAAAATAGGTGACAGGGACACCCAAGGTTGTGCTCAGATCATAAAGCCGGCTAGAGCCGATACGATTTGCCCCTTGTTCATATTTTTGAATTTGCTGGAATGTGAGCCCTAACGCCTGGCCTAAATTTGCCTGGCTCATCCCTAAAATCGTCCGCCGCATGCGCATACGCTTTCCAACATATACATCGATCTGGTTCGGTTTACCGTCTGAATCGTCGTTTCGAAATTCAATCATATCTCGCTAGCGATCTTCCTATTGCTTTTAGTTACTGAAATTCTACGAGTTGCAATAACAAAGTAACGATTGGTTACATTTCAATAGATAATAAATACCTGCAATTTCTTAAGAGAATAATAATCCTCTAAATCAGTCCAAGAGACTTAAAACTTGTATTCTCATTACCGCTGACAACCAAATGGTCATGAACGCGTATATTTAATGCTGCTGAAGCGGTGATTATCTCCTCTGTCATCGCGATATCTGCTTTTGAAGGCGTTGTGTCACCAGACGGATGATTATGGACTAAAATGAGAGAGGTTGCTCCCAATTCCAAGGCACGCTTGACCACCTCACGGGGGTAGACGGCTGTATGATTCACGGTACCCGTCTGCTGAATTTCATCGGATATCAAATGGTTCCTGTTATTCAAAAACAGGATGCGAAAATGTTCAATTTCTTTTCGACCCATAACGCCCTGACAATATTCCAACAG
>JAESPT010000247.1 GCA_016765515.1 Sneathiella sp.
ACAGCTTTTTCACCGTTATCGACAATGTCGACTTTATGGTTCCAGTTTTTAAGGATTTCCTGGATAACAGCCTGGTTAACCGGATGGTCTTCCGCTACCAGGACATACAGGGGAGGACCGTCATAAACAATTTTCTTGTTGTGCTGATTGATTTTCTCTCCGTAGGAATCCAATTCATCTCCATCAGATTTGACCAACTCAACTTCGAACCAGAAAGTTGCACCATTGGTGATTTCACTGGAAACCCCGATCTCTCCTCCCATCAATGTGGTCAGTTCCTGGCATATGGAGAGGCCAAGTCCAGTTCCGCCATATTTTCTTGTTGTTGTTGAATCGGCTTGAGTAAATTTTTTAAACAGTTTTTGCTGATTGCCTTCAGTGATACCGACCCCGGTATCCTCAATTTCAAATCGCAACAGGTTAGGCTCTTCAGGACTGGAAACCTGAAGGACTGAGACCATAATCCTGCCTTTACTGGTAAATTTGACAGCATTTCCAATAAGGTTGTTGAGTATTTGCTGCAAACGATTGGGATCAATTGAGATATATTGGGGAACATTTGGATCCAGTTTCAAGACGAACACTAATTCTTTTGATGCAGCTTGAAAGGCCCATAACTCTTCTATGGTTCTCATAAATTCCCAAAGATTGATAGGGATGGATTCCAAACTGAGTTGTTTGGCTTCTATCTTTGAAAGATCAAGGATGTCATTGAGCAGACCTAACAGGGCAAATGCGGAACTTTTAACGGTTTTTAGGTAGCGTGATTGTCTCTCATCAAGGTCAGTTTCCCGCAATAAATCGGTTGTCGCCAGTATTCCGTTCATGGGTGTCCGGATTTCGTGGCTCATGGTTGCCAGGAATTCTGATTTGGCGATATTGGCGGCTTTGGCAGATTCTGCATATTCGCGGGCGCTTTTGGCAGAAACTTCAGCCGCCTCCTTCGCGGCGCGTAAGCTGATTTCGTAATTTTTACTTTCTGTTATGTCAATCAAACTAACGGCAAATCCTCCTGCTGGCATGGGGGCCGCATGCAACGTGAAGACTTGATCGCCAATCGACAAATTGTGGTTTGTCTGGGGTTCTCTTTTTTGTGTAAGCAAGGCATGAAGGCGACAGAGCTCATTGATGAACTCATTGTATATCTCTTCTTTCCGTCTAAAATGGGCCAGCAAATCGTTGAAGGAAGATCCTTCACCCAGATCAATAGGGCATGTGTCGAGAATACTATAAAAAGCATCATTTGTTGCGACGAGACGCATATCCTCGTCGAACACACAGACCCCGCCTGGAAATCCTGAAAGAGAGGCTTTTAGCATTTCCATGACGTCAAAAAGCTTCTTCTCGTTGCGTTTTATTTCAGTAATGTCGGACCAAATTCCGATGGTTCCGGAGGAGGCCATTGGAATTTCGCTGATACGAAGATATTTGCCGCCGGCAAATTCCTGTTCCACATTGGTATAACCACGTTTGTGTCGTTGTAGTCGGTCCGTTATCCACTCTCGTTCACAACCAATCGCCGCGATGACATGCTTGCTATAGGCTGCCGCCGTCACCAGGTCACTGAATTGAGCACCAGGAACAATCAGGTCTTTTATATTGCTATTGATATCAATAAATTGCTGATTAAAGATCGTCAGCTGGTCATTTTTGTCAAATGTGGCCATACCAGATGGGAAACTGTCAAAGACCTCTCTGAGCAGGGTTTCATGTCGGATCAAATCTTCGGTTCTTCTGCGGCGAATATAGAGATTTGCTAGCTGTTCACACAGGGAATTGGCAATAGTCAGACATAATTCGTCATAGGAGTCTGCATTCGTTTTGTAGAGCTCCAATATGGCGCGAACTCTACCTTCTGTCACTATCGGTATTGCCAATACGGAATTGAGGCCCGTTTTCCGGGCTATATCCTTTCTGCGAAATTCCTGGTTTTCAGTTATATCCTTTATGAATACGTGTTTCTTTTCTTCCCAAATTTTGCCCATTAGACCAATTCCGAAGTCAATACTGATTTCTTCAGTATGTTTAACGAAAGAGGCAAACCTGAGGCTCTTATGGGGATACCAAAAATGAGATATATCCGCGTTCTCATCATCATAAAATATACAGATATGTCCGATTTCCCAGCCACCGAAATTACAGAGCTTCTTCAAACATTGCTCCGCAGCTATTTCCAGGGTTTCAGAATTCACAGTAATAAGGGTTCCGGAATAGAGAACTTCGATTGCCTTATTCTGTCGGGCTAACTCTTCCCTGGATTGAGTGTCTCGCCGAATGAAAAAGAGTGCATTCCATATCAGTCCGCTGACCAGCACCAGATATCCCAAAATTCGAAACAATTCCGCTTTTGAATTTTCTGCGGGCAAAAAAGGCTTCTCAGAATTTACCAACGGTAAATAATTCAACAGATTGATGCCTATGAAAAAAATAATCCAAAAATCAAAATTGTCAGGTTGTGGTCTCGAAATGATTGCAAAGCCAAGACAGGTGCTACTCAAAAATAAGAGTGTAAAAACAGTCAAATACTTGGCGACTATCTCGGGGATCGTATCTTGAAAAAAAGTTTGGATATAAATTTGGAAAGCAATGGAAATAACCACAGCTGCAATACCGATTGTCGTTGCAAAATGGCTTTGAGCCGCAATTTTCTTTAGAAATTCCGGTGTATAATATTCTAGTAGGAATGAAGACATAATCAAACTGCTGATAAGCAGTGATGCGATAAGTATTTCTGTCGGGTAGGGGGCGGGAACAGAGACATCAAAAAACGAAACAAATTGATGTATTCTATCGGCCAAATGTAAACCCACCAATATTGAAGAGCCTATAAGGGCGATGCCGGTTAATAAAATAACGCGGCTTGGCTTAAAATATTGATAGGTGATTAAAGCGCCACCAACAAAAAGGCTGATGACGGCTGATATGGATTGAACAGTAAGATGAAGCCCAATGGAAGTCGGCCATTCAATCTGTTGTATAAATATGTATACCAGCCCAATTACCAGCCCTGTACACAGGAAAGGCAGGAGCTCTTTTCCAAGTGTTTGTAGTGCTGTAGACCGGCTACTGCTTGGTGTTATGAGCTTATGTTCATTGGGGGCTGCCATTTCTTTTTATGTCAAAGATCTATTGTGGCTCTGACTTGATTTCCGTTTCCCAGAAATTCCAATTGATCAAAGCAAATATTTGCCGCCAATTTGATCCCGCGGCCGTGAAAACAGAAAAGTTTGTCATTGTTGGTCGTTTCGTCTTCTTTGGGAAGGTATAGATTGGCATTAAATCCTGTCCCGTCATCGGAAATAATGAATTCAATTTTGTCTGATTTACGTTCAAATTGAATACGGGCATTTCGATAGGAATATTTTGGCAGAGAAAGCCTATATTCGACCTCTTGGCGCCATTTTCCTTCTTTGAGAAGATTACCCTTTTCGTCAAATGTGATCTCCAGATTACCATGTTCAATACAATTGACCATCAACTCCAGAAGACCAATGGCCGCTTCGCCATTATTCGGACAAAGGGCTGCGAGCATTGTCGAGAGTGACTTGGCTTCTTCAAGCCGTTTGAATGAGAATTCGCCTTTTTCCATAGCTTTGAGGGCAAACATTATTTCCTTTTTCTCTTTATTCTCAGTCTCGTCTTCTTGGAATTTACTGAGGCAATCCTCTGCTATTTCGATAATCCCGCTTTCATATATAGGATGGGGGAGCAGGATTGTTGCTTCTTGCAATATGCCAGGGATCAGGTTTTTCATGTCTGTTTCGTCATGCAGCACAAAGAAAATCGAATTTTTCATGCTGTGACCCTTATAAAAATTGTAAAATTGATTTTGCTGTTTTTCGTTTGTCTGAGCGAGATCAGCGATGACAACTGAGAATTCTGTACTGAAGGCATCTGTTCCATCGACGATCCCATCAAACAGTGTCACGCAATGGATATTCTTTGCAGCATCCAGTTCACGCATTCTGCAGAGGGGACTGTCTGGGCGAAAGAGAACAAGGGCGAGATTTTTATTCAGTGTCATTTTTCACCCCTGTATTTTCCAAATAGATGATGGTCAAATCGTCTGGTGTTTCCCCGTTCAAACGATTTAGAAAATTTTGAATAATTTTCTGCATTTGAACAGTATGAGCGTTTGGTGTTTTCCATATCTGGCTGACTTCCTGTTTCAATCCAGCATCCCCTAAGAGTTCACCGGGCCGACATTCTACTTCCACCAATGCATCGCTATAGAGGATAAACCTGGCACCGCGCCCAAACGGAACTGTTTTGCGCTCATAACGCCAGCTTTTCAGCAGTCCAAGAGGCATTCCCTTGGAACAGCATAAGGAAAAATCCGGGCCATTTTCCGGAAGTTGCAACAAGGGCTGCTGGGTTCCGGCTGAGGCATAAACAAGTTCCCCTTCCCTTATGTCTATGCAACCAAATAACATGGTTGCGTAAGAGCCTTTTCTGAGGGTTTTATTTAAAAAACTGTTGAGTTTTGACAATAATATTTCTGGTTGCTCGTATAAACTGGATTCCGAAATGAGCTTTGTTTGCAGACGGAACGTATTAAGGGCTGCTGCTACACCATGACCGGAGAAATCGGCCAGGAAGAAGGCCACTTTGGTTTCACTGACAGGATAAATCCCACCGATGTCGCCGCCCAGCTCCGACGATGGTTCAAAATGCCAACCGATATTTAACCCGTATCGGTTTTGCAGATCATTGAGTTCAACAGCGGAGGGGCAAATGTCCATTTGAAGTTGGCGGGCCTGCTCCAACTCACTTGCGACACGATCATGAAAATCGGTGAGTTTCTCGACAAAAAATCGATGTTCCAGATGAACTTTTGTTCGGGCGAGGATTTCGAATTTTTTGATCGGTTTTACAACCATATCACTGGCGCCGTAATCGAAGGCGCGAGTGATATCAGCCGCTGTATCGCGGCCACTTTGGATCAAAATAGGGATATGTTCCATCTCTGGATTGGACCGGAGTTTTTTGCAAAGCTCAAAACCGTCCATGACCGGCATTTCCAGATCCAGAATGATCGAATCGGGCTTGTCCAGTTTGATGACGTCCAGGGCATCTTGCCCGTTTTCGGCATAACAAACGTTGCTATACCCTTCCGTCATCAAACAGGCACCGATAAGCTCACGAATAAGCGGGGAGTCATCGACAACCAGAATTCGCGCATCCAGTATGCTGACATCCTGTTTCGCCCAATACAGAGGCTCTAATTGTACTCTTTCCTTTTCGATTACCGGCATGGAACACCTATCCTTGGATTAGTGAGTGATACGCATAACCTTATCAAATTCAGAGATTTCCAAGAGCCGTTCTACCTGTCCCACCGGTTTGGAAAGCATAAAGCTCATGCCTGCTTTTTCCGCGGTTTCATAGGCGATCATCAACATGCCGAGGCCTGCAGAATCTATGGTTTGCAACCCATGAAGGTCGATGACACAACTTCTGTGCTCGTAGCCTGTCATTAATTTTAAAAGTTCTCTGAAATCGTTGTGATCTTCAAATGTTAACTTGTCAGCAATTGATATGGTCAGTTGTCCATTTGCTGTAGTAACGCTGTCTCGCATAAACTCACTCCTGATTAAAACAATTCAATATCGCAATCGTCGTCGTCATCTTTCCCCTCTTTCGTTGAGTTTGAAGTCGTTTCTAATGTGTGACCTGCCTTCGGGCCAAAGATGGCTTCGAGGAAACGGCCTTTCATTTCACCTAATGTCAGATCATCGATGACAGATCTGAACCATTCTTCTTGTTGCTCGGTATTGGGCTTGATGCCGGGGAAGGCAAGTTGGGTCTGTTTTTCGAAGGCCCCCATGCCCTCCTTCATCACGTCAAGCGTGCCGGTCAGGTTTTCCAGACGCTGCTTGGCGCGATCCTGGAATTGCAGCTTTGTAATAACGCCAGCAATATCTTTTGAAATATCCTTTGAAGCTTCGACGGAAGAGGTCAGGGCATCGGTATAAAGTTGATTTTGAGCAACGATACAATCCATAAGCTCCTGGATGGTGTTTTTAACCTCGAGATTGGCTGAAAGGTCAATGTTGGCGACAGCCTTGATCTGGATATTCCCCTTGCGAACACCTTCTGTCACATTGCAAATTTCTTCGCGCATTGTCGTCGCGAGTGAATTCACAGATTTCGCGAGATCCCGAACTTCATGGGCAACCACGGCAAATCCCTTTCCGGCGTCTCCGGCGCGAGCCGCTTCAATTCTCGCATTCAAAGCTAAAAGGTTCGTTTGTTTGTTGATCCGTTCAATACCTGTGATGAGTTCTTCGACCTTATCCACATCCTTGGTGACATCGTCTAGGGCATAAACAACTTCCAGACCATGTTTGGAGGTTTCCACGAGCTTGCTGATCATGGTTGAAATATGCTTGTCGACCGTATCGATTATGCTACTAAGATCCACTTGTTTTCCGCGAAAAGTGACGTTTTTTGATGCTTCCGCCAATTCATGAACCCGCTCACTTTGGTCGCTCGTATGGGTCGCCAATTCTCTGAATGTTTGTGAAATATCGGTAATATTGCCTTCAACCAGATCGGAAACCAGACCAATTTCGGTCACCACAATATCAACGGCTTTGCGCTGAGTTTCGGAGAGACTGAGCCAATTGCCGAGAAATTCAAGTGCATCCTCAGGGAGATCGGAGTTGAGCACGTCAACAATTATCGGACGGGCATTATCCTGTAGATTCACGGGAGTGCTGCCGTAATTTTTTGTGTCGCTGTCCAGCAGGGTTTCGTCATCGGAGGTCACATTGAGTGCATGAAGGTTGATGTTCTCTTGCTCATTTATCAAGTTATCGTCGGCTGTTTCTCCGCCGCTTCCCAAACCTTCTTGACCGTGCAAAAAGTCATTCATAATCGACTCCCTTAGAAGGCGTCAGGTTTAAATATACAAAATATTTCATATGCGGATCGCCTTGGTATCGTGTTTCGCTAGACTATTAAAAATTCCCCCTGCTATCTTCAGGAGAGGATATTGTCTTTCTACAGCCCCAAGTTCAAATGCGACTTTTGGCATGCCATAAACAACGCAACTGGATTCGTCTTGGCCGATTGTATGGGCGCCGGCTTCCCGCATGGCGAGCAGCCCTTGTGCCCCGTCTCGGCCCATGCCCGTCAGAATGACGCCAACGGCATTTGAACGGGCGACTTTCGCCGCAGAATTAAACAAAACATCGACGGAAGGACAATGTCCATTGATCGGTGGCTTATCATGGATGTGGCAAATATAATTTGCCCCGGAACGGGCCAGTTCCATGTGGCGACCGCCGGGGGCGACATAAACATGTCCGGGCAGCACTCGCTGATTTGCCTTTGCCTCAGAGACTGTGACTTTTGACAGACTGTTCATTCTGTTTGCAAAGGATGTTGTAAAGTTCGCGGGCATATGTTGAGTGATCATGACGGCAGGACTATTGGGCGGCAGCACAGTGATGACTTCCCGCAACGCTTCAACGCCCCCTGTAGAGGAGCCGATCATGATAACTTGTTCAGTTGATCGATAGTTGCCGAATGATACCGGCGTTTTAGCTGTCGGAGTAACTTTGAACGCTTTTACATTTGCTATCGCTGCGATTTTAACTTTGGTGATAATTTCGGCTGCTTTTTGTTCCAAACCAACCTTCAGATCGCTGGTTGGTTTGCCAATATAATCCACAGCCCCAATTTCAAGCGCCTGCAAGGCAACATCAGCGCCCTCCTGCGTTAAAGAGGAGATCATCACTACCGGCATGGGGCGCAGGGTCATAATCTTCTGAAGAAAGGCGATACCGTCCATTTTCGGCATTTCTATATCGAGTGTCAGCACATCCGGATTTAATCTTTTGATCATCTCGCGCGCGGAAAAAGGATCCGGGGCGGCACCGACAACTCTGATGTCCGGGTTGGACTCGAGCATACTCGTCAGCATCTGGCGAATTAGCGCAGAGTCATCAACGATCAGGACTTTTATCTGTTTACTGTGCATTTCATCTTTCCTAAAACAGGTCGATCTCGCCGCTGCCCATTTCGTTTGGTAACCTGGAGTTGTATTCCCGTTCTTCCTTGAGATACATGGCATCACTGGTCCGTTTCAGAAAAAGTCGATCGACTTTTCCTGTCTCTGGAAAATAGTGAATACGCCGGGCGTACGTACCGCCAAGATCATATGTTTTGGGCGTCAGTCCTTCATATTCGAGATAATTCAAAGCAAATTGACCGTTTTTATCACCAACTTTTATGGTGCCAGGGATGACGTTTCCGCCGCCGAACAGTTTCACTTCCAGCCGTTCACGAGGGCAGCCGAATTTCAGAATTTTATTGATCAGGGTTTCCATGGCGAAATTGCCATATCGCATATTGGCGCTGACAGCTCCCCATTGGCCTGAACTGCTTTCCGGCAGCATAAAATGGTTCATACCGCCCATGCCCGTTTCAGGATCACGAATACACGCGGCAACGCAAGAGCCTAGAATAGTGACAATCATTTCATTTTTGCTGTCCGTGATATAATGATCACCAGGCAGGACCCGCACGACGTTTTTTTTGTGTTTCAAATCAAAGTATCGCCGCCGATCATGCTCCATCGCGTCAATAACAGGATCTAAAACCCTTTTTTGTCGTTTGAAAACTGTCGCCTGTTTCATGTAATCAACTTTCTTTTATGTAGGACGTGCGACCAATGAGAGATAATCCCGGTGTCGGGATGGCCAGAGATTCAGAATGACCGAGAAAAAGCAGGCCACCAGGCATAAGCATGTCAGAATACCGACGAACCAACGTTTCCTTGGTTGGCCCATCGAAATAAATCAACACATTGCGGCAAAAAATGGCGTCAAATTTTCTCTTCATCGGCCATTTGTGAAGAAGGTTTAGCTGGTTGAAAGAGACCAGGTTTTTTGCTTTCTGCTTGATATGAAATACATCTTTTTTAAGGGTCGTAATTTCGCTAAACGCCTGTTTGTAGGTGTCCGGAATTTTCTCTATCGAGGATTTTTCATAAATCCCTGCCCGGCCTTTTTGCAGCATGTTTGTATCAAGATCCGTTGCCAGGATTCGGATATCCCAATGGCTCATTGACGCCATTTTACCGAGAATTACGGAGGTTATGGAATAGGGTTCTTCCCCTGAAGAGCAACCAGCCGACCAAATCC
>JAESPT010000248.1 GCA_016765515.1 Sneathiella sp.
ACGAATATGGTTGGCCAGAGGAAGAGCCCCGGGGCGGACCGTTCAAGTATCCTGGTGCAGAAAATTAGGATCAAGGAGATCATGATGAAGGGAGCGCTGCTTGTTGGCATCTCCGCCTTTGCTCAAGTCATGGGCCTGACGGGATTTGCCGCGGCATCCTCAGAGATTAACCCCGCCTTCATACCGGAAGATCTGATGATGCAGCATCAGATTGTGGCCACATCCTGTGCAAAACCACGCAGCTTTCGCCGCATTGAAATGAAAGGCGGAACCAGGTTTGCCCGGGAAGGCGAAGTGTTCGCGTTTGAGCCCCGGATCATTCGGGCCGAGCGGTGCGAAGAAGTGGAGATTATTCTGGAAAATACCGACACAGTACGACACGCCCTCATGCTCCCCGGACTTAATCCCATGTTCGAGTTGGAGTTCACAGGGCCAGGGGTGAGAAGCCTTCGTTTCGTGACACCCGACGCAGATGTCACACTGGAATTTCATTGTCATGTTCCAACCCACGAAAAAATGGGGATGCTCGGCGCCCTGATTGTCGGCAAGGGCGGCAAACCGCCAACCCTTCAAGTACAACCACAAGGGCCCGTCCAACTTTTCAACGGCATCGGCAGCGTTATCGCCGTAGATCGGCGCAAGAACCGACTGATCCTCAGCCATGGGGAGATTAAGGGTTTCATGGCAGCAATGACGGAGATGAGTTTCCTGGTCACTTCCAGAGCGGTTCTTAAAGGAATCATGGCGGGAGATACAGTGCGTTTCACCATAGACGCCGACAAACGTGCAATCGTAGGCGTCGTTCGCCTTGTCCAATAATCTCAGATCTGGATGTTCCTGTTACTGCCTGGTCAGGCTGACCCTCCAAGATCTATCAAACCGTATGCCCTACATTTTTAATGATTTCAGCCGGATACGGGTAATCGTCCTCATGACACAGCTGATTGAGCTGAAGATCCACGAAATTTTCGGGGATAAAAAGGGTGCTGGGGGCGAAATTTTTGTTCAATCTTACGGCCAAGTGAATTTCTCCGCTTTTTGTGCGAATTCCGATGGCCTCCCCTTCCTTTATGCTTCTCTCAGCCGCATCTTGCGCGTTCATCTCCACATATCCCGCCCCTTCAATTTTATTGAGCGTTTTAGAGTAGGCAGAGCTACCACCAGAATGAAAACGGCATTCCCCTGTGAGCAGCATAAAAGTGTTCTTCTTTTCAAAGCTGTCGTTTGGTGGTCTCGAAGAACATTGATTTGATAGTTCCGACAAAGAGAAAGTCTGTGACTGGGTTAAAGGTCCTTCATCGCCAATATTTTCATACTCGATTTCCCGGTAAGAGGGAACTAGAGCCGTTATTTCGGAGAAGATGTGCGATGGATCAGTCGGGCCAATCTTTTTGCCAAATCTGGCAACAACCTGTCCCAGAATCTCCAGGTTGCGCCGCGAACCATTGTAAGGCTCGCGGATTTTTCGCAGCCTCTGTAATCGCCCTTCGTTATTAAGAACAGTCCCGCTTTCCTCAGCAAAACTGGCACCCGGCAGGACAATATCCGCATGCTCCATGACCGGGGCCCAGTGAGAGGCCTGAACAACCAGCATTTTGACGTCCGATAACGCCTTTTCTGCCAAAGATCGATTTGGAAAGAAAGACATTGGATCACTGTGAAGACAATACAGCATATCCATGTCACCGGCAGCGCACGCGGCAAGGATTTCATGAGTATTTTTGCCGGGACTTGTCGGAAGAGACAGTCCCCAGGCGTCTTCGAAATTTGAGCGATTTTTCGTGTCAGCGATAGAATGCCAGCCCGGATATTGATGAGGCAAAACGCCCATTTCCCAGGCGCCCATCTGATTGCCACGATCGAACAGGAATTGCAGCGCCACTTTCTTGCCCAGACTGCGCAGTGTGATGATGTAGGTTTGCAACCATTGCAAGGCGCCGGCTGCACCAGGTGTTCGGAATAGATCCGATCCGATAAGCAGTGTCACTGTCTGTGCGGTTTTGAGCAGTTTTTGTGTCTTTGCGGCAAAATCGTCAAAATATGGATTGCTTTTTCCCGTAGCACTGTCTGTGAGCGCCGCTTCCATTGAGGAGAAAAAGGCGCTCTCTCCGCCGGGTAAGAGACGCAAACTGCTGAGGGCAACGGAATCCAGGCGAGACGGCCGGGCGGAGACCATGAGCAATCGACCCGGCTTATCCCGTTGGCTCAACCGAATTAAGTATTCAGACACTGGATTGGTATCGGTCACATGGGTGCCGACGACTAAGAGACAGTCTGCATCCAACACAACTTCCAACGGCTGCCGGGTGTAAAATTCAGTGAATAGTGCGGGCAAGGCGTTATAAAAATCCTGTCCCTCACCGATCCCGGAAAACCAGCGATTTGAACTGTTAATCGAATTGGTTTGAAAAACAGTCCGCATCATTTTTTGAAAATAATACAGCGTCTCACTGCCAAGGGTCGCAGAGGCCAGACCGCCGCAGTTTTTGTTTCCCGGCTCCGGTCCCATATGCCGGGCCAACAGATCCAAAGCTTCACTCCACGACACAGAGACCAACTCTCCATTTTTACGGATCATCGGTGTCTCAAGACGATTTTCAGCGTCGATAAAATCAATACCAAACCGCCCCTTGGCACAGAGGGTTTCGCCGTTGACACCGGTTTCATATTTGGAACGAACCCGCGCCAGTTTGCCGTCACGCACGCCAATTGAAAGCTGGCAACCTGTGCCGCAAAAAGTGCATGTGGTATCCGTCTCGACGAGATCCCACGGTCGGGAGTTATAGCGGTAAGGCTCACTCATTAGCGCGCCGACCGGACAGACCTCGATACAGTTACCGCATTGATCACAGTCTTTAAGACTATTCTCAAATCCGGTTATCTCACTGTCCATTCCCCGGTCCATGGTCCCTAGCGCGACTGCTCCGACAACTTCTTCACACATACGAACGCAGCGTTGACACTGGATACAGCGATTGGCATTAAAAATGATCACATCATTGAGCGAGATATCTCTGGATCTGAAAACCCGTTTCTCATCACGAAACCGGCTGACACCGGCGCCGTGGGCAAAGACAGTATCCTGCAATTCACATTCGCCCGCCTTGTCACAAACCGGACAATCCAGAGGATGATTGGCAAGCAAGAGTTCGAGCATGGATTCCCGTGTTTTCTCGACCAAAGACGTCTTGGTCTTTACGACCATGCCCTCTGTCACACGAGTGACACAGGCGGGTGCCAATTTGGGCTGA
>JAESPT010000249.1 GCA_016765515.1 Sneathiella sp.
ATTATCGTCACCATTGCCACCGGCCCCTAATTGACGGGTAAAGCGGCATTCGGGATAGTTGGAGCAGCCAATAAAGGCACCAAAACGACCTGTTATGAGACTGAGGCGTCCTTCGTCACATTTGGGACAGCCGCGTGGATCTGAACCATCTTCTTTTTCAGGAAAAACGTGGGGGCCGAGAACTCTATTTAATTCTTCCAGAACATCCGTAACACGAAGTTCAGTTGTTCCTTCGACGGAGAGAGAAAAATCATTCCAAAAGTCTCTCAAGACTTGTTTCCATTCGATTTTATCATCTGCAATGTCATCAAGGCGCTCTTCAAGTTGCGCTGTGAAATCATATTCAACATAGCGGGTGAAAAATGAGGAAAGGAACGCAGTGACAAGCTGCCCTTTATCTTCCGCAAAAAATCGTTTTTGTTCGATTCGAACATATTCACGCTCTTGCAAAACGGAGATGATCGACGCGTAAGTCGATGGGCGTCCGATGCCCAGCTCTTCCAGCTTTTTGACCAGGCTAGCTTCAGAATAACGCGGTGCAGGTTCTGTGTGATGCTGGTCTTCGCGAACAATGTCGGTCGCCATTTTCTCGCCTTGCATGACAGCAGGCAGTCGTTTCCCGCCCTCATCGTCTTTGGCGTCATCCTGTCCTTCTTCATAAAGCTTCAGGAATCCAGCAAACCGAACCACACTGCCGGTTGCGCGCATGGTCTGACCAGCACCATCCTCAAAGTCAATGGTGGTGCGCTCCATTTGTGCGCTTTCCATTTGACTGGCAATCGTTCTTTTCCAAACCAGTTCATAAAGACGCAAATGTTCCTGATCCAGATATTGAGCCATCATTGCCGGTGTGCGTGTCAGGTCCGTTGGACGAATTGCCTCATGGGCTTCTTGCGCATTCTTCGACTTGGTTTTATAGACGCGTGGAGAATCGGGCACATATTCTGCGCCATATTCAGCGGCAATCACTTCACGGCAGGCTTGCAAGGCTTCATCGGCAATTGTGACGCCGTCCGTTCTCATATAGGTGATCAGACCCGTAGTCTCACCGCCGATGTCAAACCCTTCATATAATTTTTGAGCCGTCATCATTGTCCGCTTGGCACCAAAACCAAGTTTGCGAGAGGCTTCTTGCTGCAAGGTTGATGTGGTGAAGGGAGGCGATGGATTTCTTCTCGCCGGTTTTTTTGTGACACTGATGATACTGAAACTGCCGGCTCGAACTTTCTCGGCGGCGGCTTTAGCACTCGCTTCATCGGAGAGTGAAAACTTATCCAGTTTTGCACCGTCACAATGGGTCAGGCGGGCTGTGATTTTACTGTTTTTCTCCGTTTGAAAATCAGCATCGATTGTCCAGTATTCTTCAGGATTAAATGCTTCAATTTCCAAATCACGTTCACAGATTAGCCGAAGAGCCACCGATTGTACGCGCCCCGCAGATTTTGCGCCGGGCAATTTACGCCATAAAACAGGAGAAAGCGTAAAGCCAACCAGATAATCCAGAGCCCGTCGTGCCTGCTGTGCATTAACCAGGTGCATATCCAATTCGCGAGGATTGGCAATACCATGCAAAACGGCTTTCTTGGTTATTTCGTTAAAGACAACGCGGCTGACCTTGGCGTCTTTAATTTTTTTCTTTTCTTCCATCACCTTCATAACGTGCCAGGCAATGGCCTCACCTTCACGGTCCGGGTCAGTCGCGAGATACAGATTCTCTGCGCCTTTCAAAGCGTCGGCAATCGCTTTGATGTGTTTTGCTGACTTTGCATCATTCTGGTAATCCATAGCAAAGTCTTCATCGGGTTTCACCGATCCATCTTTGGACGGCAAATCGCGAATATGACCATAGGACGCTAGAACAATATAGTCCTCGCCTAGATATTTATTAATCGTCTTCGCTTTCGCGGGAGATTCAACGACTACAACATTCATAGAGACACCACAGGCTTTATTAATATTTTGGCTCAGCTTTCAAACAGCGTTTTGCCATATATAGAGAGGCTAGCTCGTGAAGGAAACCCTGTTTCCAACATGGCGTTCTATTCTGCCTGCTAGTTCCAATTCAAGTAAAATCGTCAAAACAGTTGCAGGAGAGAGATTGGATAATCGAATTAACTCGTCAATATTGACGGGAATCGGACTTAATAGAGACAGAAGTTGGGGGCGCCCTTTGTCAATTTCCTGATCATCTGGTGACTGCAAACTGCCGAAAGGTAAAATCGGCTGATCCGGTTCTGAAAGGGGGCGATTTCTTAATTGAATCAGTTCATTCAGAATTTCATCGGCACTTTCTGCCAACATGGCACCATTGCGGATTAAGTTATTGGTCCCTCTTGCTCTGGGGTCCATGGGTGAGCCGGGAACAGCAAAAACTTCACGGCCTTGTTCCGCTGCCATTCGGGCCGTGATGAGAGATCCAGATTTTGGAGTGGCTTCCATGACGACAATCCCAAGAGAAATACCGGAAATAATCCGATTCCTTCTGGGGAAATGGCGGGCTTGGGGTTGGGTGCCCAAGGGTTGCTCGGCAACTAAACAGCCTCTTAGTGCTATTTCTTCCTGAAGTTCAGTATTCTCCTTAGGGTAGGCGATATCAATACCGCCGCCAACAACAGCAATGGTTCCGCTTTGTAAGGCGGCGACATGGGCGGCCCGGTCGATTCCTCTTGCCAAGCCAGAAGCGATAATCAATCCGCCTTGTCCCAGACGGTAGGCAAAATTCTGCGTAAGTTTCAATGAAACGGCAGAGGCATTTCGCGATCCAACAATGCCAAAAATATCTTTTTCAAGGAGCTGCGCATGTCCTTTTATGCTGATAACAGGCGGAGGATCAGGAATATGCGCCAGGGCAAGTGGATAGGATGGCTCGCAGGCAGCAATCATTCTCCCGCCAAATGCGTCAAGCTCCTCCATCTCTCGCATAGCGGCACCTTTGGCAAAGATGCGAATAGGTTTTTTTCGTCCCCCTTTGCGGGCGAGTTCCGGCAAAATTTCAAGGGCTTCACTAGCGGAGCCATATCGCTCTAGAAGTTGAAAAAAAGTAATCGGACCTACATTTTCAGAACGAATGAGTCGAAGCCAATCCAGTCTTTCCGCTGATGTTATGTCTTTTTTTATTTTCATCAGGAAAATCTGATGGATTTATTTAATCGCGTCAATTGAAAATGTTTAGAATAAATACGCGCATTTGGAAAATTTTGTCAATTTGTTGGATCCAAGTTGAAAATTCTGGAAATCCAGGATTTCTTTTGGGGGGCAATATGGACCTCTTTTTCTGATTCTATTGCGACAGGATAAGCAATAGGGTCCGTGACAGGAGAATTGATAGTGACCGGTTCAGTCGTTGGCGCCGTGTTCTCAACAGGAGTATTGTTTGCGGAAGGTTTTATATTTAAGTCTTCCAGTTGTTCCTTAAGCCTAGAGGTTTTCTTGTTAAACCGTGAACTTACTGTTGATTTGTGGACAATCA
>JAESPT010000250.1 GCA_016765515.1 Sneathiella sp.
GTGTTAGACCATATCGCGATATAATTCGCCGTAAATCACGTCAGATTAATGTCGGAAATGTACTGGTTGGCGGCGACGCACCGATTTCAATACAGTCCATGACAAATACTTTGACGACGGACCCGAAAGCGACCATCGCTCAAATCCATGCACTGGAAGAGGCTGGAGCTGATATGGTGCGCGTCTCCTGTCCGGATAAGGAAAGTACCCGAGCTCTCAAAGAAATTGTCAGAGAAACGACAGTTCCAATTATTGCAGATATTCATTTTCATTACCGGCGTGGCATCGAAGCTGCTGAAGCAGGTGCGGCGTGCTTGCGTATTAATCCTGGGAATATTGGCTCTCCTGATCGGGTGAGAGATGTCGTAAAAGCGGCTGTCGATCACAATTGCTCCATGCGTATCGGTGTGAATGCAGGAAGCTTGGAGCGTGAGCTGCTTGAGAAATATGGAGAACCTTGCCCCGAAGCAATGGTGGAGTCCGCTCTCAATCATGCACGCATTTTGGAAGATAACGATTTTCAGAATTTTAAGATTAGCGTGAAAGCGTCAGATGTTTTTTTGTCAGTTGCAGCTTATCAAGGACTTGCTGAAGCGTGCGATTACCCCTTGCATTTGGGCATTACCGAAGCGGGTGCTTTTACTCCTGGAACGGTAAAATCTTCAATTGGTCTCGGCATGCTTCTATGGGCCGGTATCGGTGATACGCTTCGTGTTTCATTGTCTGCAGATCCGGTTGAAGAAGTGAAAGTCGGTTACGAAATACTGAAAAGTATGGGGCTTCGACACCGGGGCGTTTCAATAATCTCCTGCCCGTCTTGTGCAAGGCAAGCTTTTCCGGTCATTAAGACTGTTGAGAAACTGGAAAAAAGGCTTGAGCACATTTCAACTCCAATGACTTTGTCGATTATTGGTTGTGTCGTAAATGGTCCCGGTGAAGCCCGTGAAACCGATATTGGTTTAACGGGCGGTGGCAAAGGAAACCATATGGTTTACTTAAGCGGCGTAACGGATCATAAAATTGAGACAGACGGTATGGTGGATCATATTGTCAAATTGGTAGAAGCAAAAGCAGAAGAGCTGGAAGCCGCCAAAGTAGAAGAAGAATTAAAAATTGGCGCTTGATCTTATCCGCGCAAGTTGTTTCGAAGATGGAGAAAATACGTGTCCTTACCTCAATCAGTACGCGGCACTCATGATTTGCTGCCAGAGGACTACAAACGGCATGCTTATGTGCGTGATACAGCGCGAGATATAGCCGCACGATTTGGTTATGCTGAAATGGCAACCCCGATTTTTGAATTCACAGAAGTTTTCGCCCGCACAATGGGGGAAACATCTGACGTGGTTTCCAAAGAAATGTATTCGTTTGAAAGCCGAAGTGGTGAAGGCTTGACACTGCGTCCTGAATATACTGCTGGAATTTGCCGATCTTTTATCAGCAATGGATTACAGCAGAATGTACCCTTTAAAGTCTTTGCTAATGGTCCGATGTTTCGGTACGAAAGGCCTCAGAAAGGTCGCCAAAGGCAATTTCATCAAATTGATGTTGAATGTATTGGTGCTGCAGAAGCCAAAGCCGATATAGAAGTTATAGCAATCGGTTCTGCGATCCTTCAATCATTAGGTGTCGCGGATAGTTGTAGCCTACAAATCAATACGTTGGGAGATGTGGAAAGCCGGCAAGCATTCAGACAGGCTCTTGTCGAATATTTTAGCGCTCATAAAAATGCGCTCTCTGAAGATAGTGTGAGCCGTCTGAGTCGCAATCCCTTGAGAATTTTGGATAGTAAGGACAAGGGCGATCAAGAACTTGTAAAAAAGGCTCCAGATTTTACAGATTACCTGAATAGTTTTTCCACGGACTTCTTTGCCGAAGTGCTTGAAGGTCTTGATACGCTTGGAATTTCTTACGAGCTAAACAGGCGCTTAGTAAGAGGGCTGGATTATTATACCCATACGGCATTTGAATTTGTTACATCGGCTCTTGGGGCGCAAGGTGCGGTTATTGCTGGCGGCCGTTATGATGGTTTGATTGAAGCATTGGGTGGAAAGCCCATGCCGGGAATCGGTTGGGCAGGAGGCATTGAAAGACTCGCTCTTTTGGCGCAAGAACTACCTGATCAACCACGGCCAATTGCACTCATTCCTGTAGGAGACGAGGCCGATAAAGTGGTGTCTAAACTGGCTCATGATTTACGTCTTGCCGGCGTGACAATTGAAATGGCCTTCAAGGGCAATGTCGGAAAACGCATGAAACGAGCAAATAAGTTAAATGCCCGAGCAGCAATCTTGATTGGTGAAGATGAAATTGCCAAACAGACATGTACATTTCGGGATCTTGATCGTGGAAGTCAGGAAGAAATTTCTCTGTCAGATTTGCAAGCAGTTCTTGCGAAATTGGATTAAGGATCAGAGCATGCTGCCGCAAGAAAAACTAAAAATGATCCAATCCCGTTTTGAGGAACTTGAAGCCGCCATGTCTGGGGCAATGGGAGATGTGGCACCGGAAGATTTTGTGAAAATGAGCCGGGAATATTCCGACCTCAAACCTGTTGTAGAAACAATACAGAAATATCAAAATTCTGCGCAAGAAGTTCAAGACCTTCAGGAAATATTGGAGGGGGACGATACAGATGCGGAAATGGCAGAAATGGCAGAGCAGGAAATTCGCGAGTTGAATGCAGCTTTGCCTGACCTTGAGCATGCTATAAAACTTCAACTGCTGCCTAAAGACGATGCAGATGAAAAAAATGCTATTTTGGAACTTCGTGCAGGTACGGGGGGAGACGAGGCCGCACTTTTCGCTGGTGATTTGATGCGAATGTATCAGCGTTACGCAGATTCTATGGGTTGGAAATGTGAAACCATGTCATTCTCAGAATCTGATGCTGGAGGCTGTAAAGAAGCAATTGTAAAAGTTACGGGTCGAAGTGTTTTCTCTAAACTGAAGTTCGAAGCTGGTGTCCATCGAGTTCAACGTGTGCCGGCAACGGAAACCGCTGGTCGTATTCATACTTCAGCCGCAACTGTCGCGGTTCTCCCTGAAGCAGAAGAGATTGATGTGAAGATTGAAGATAAGGATGTTCGAGTTGATATCTTCAGGGCATCGGGTCCAGGCGGACAATCAGTGAATACAACAGATTCTGCTGTTCGTTTAACGCACATTCCGACGGGTATTGTCGTTCAGCAACAGGATGAAAAATCTCAACACAAAAAC
>JAESPT010000251.1 GCA_016765515.1 Sneathiella sp.
AGATGCAAGGATTAGAACTAAATCTCGATCCTCTTGTGTGATATCCACATCACGTTTTCCATGCAACGACAGTATTCCAATCGGCTCTCCGTTCTTCTGCAACAGTGGATATACAAAAAGATTGTTAGCTTCATATCCCGCCCAACCACTTAATTTGTGATTTTGAATTTCACGTTCACCTGTAATCAGGACGGGTTCGCCTTTGGAATATACCTGCTCAAAAATTGTTCCTTTCTCCAAAGGTAGAGAAATTATCGTCGGAGCATGCCCCGGGTCGAGCGAATGAACTCTTCTTAACTCGTGTCCTTCCGTCAAATATAAACTGCCACCTGTTGCCTCAAGGGCTTCACCAAGAGATTTCAGGAGACTCTCGCAAACTTCCTCGAGACTGCGGCATGTGGCCAAAAACCCTGCCGCGGCTGCAAGTTTGCGAATTTTGTCGTTTAGTGAGCGATCGAAATTGGGATCACTTTTTCCAGTCAAATGTTTTGAAGCATCTTTTTGAGCGGACTGCGGATTTAAGCATGCACTCTCAACTATGGTGACAAATTCATCCATGTCCCCCCTATGCGGAAGATAATCACTGGCGCCAGCCTTCATTGCTATGACCGCCCGCTCCGGCGTTGCGACAGCATCAATAACAATAATTTTCAAATCGGAGAATTGGCGCCGAACAGACATAACAGTGGAAATGGAAAGATCTAACTCTTGAGTACCAACATAAAGTACTAAAAAATCAACAATGCTGGCTGTTTGGAGTAAATGATTGTGATCCGTTACCGAAGCCTCATTTATAGAGATTTCAGAACCAGTTAGGCTATGTCGAAGATGATGTGCAATCGTCGGTTTATCCGTGACCAAAAGCAAAGATGTCCGCGCATCATTTTCTCGCTGCAATACCTTCACGCTAATCACGCTCACTCAGACCATCCTTTCACCGACTATAGAAACGACCTGAAATTCCGATTCATAATAGTTCGCTTCAAGCGATTCAAAAGAAGTATTTTGGCCCAATCCGTAGAACCAAAAATGTTCAAAATGCATAATTGGCACTCTGAAAAAGGCGAAAAAGACCCATAAACAGAGCAGTCTCCGCTTAATTCATTTGTCAAAAAAATACAATTCTAAACGTAAGGAATTGAGGTTAAAATTTCGTTAAAATTGCACGCATCTCGCGGCTAATGAACTGTAAAATGCTGTAATTTCAAATACTTCAAGGCAAAAAAGTCATCTCCGAAGCATTCTTTGGTTTCAATTCCATCATTTGTCCAGCTGACGATAGGTCACCTCAAGCTGACTTAATTTATCGGCAAGGTAATTCGATGGCCGACTAAATCTTGCAAGCAGCAGATAGAAAACCGGAACAACTCCCAGCGATAGAATGGTGGAAAACATGACACCACCAATGATGACAATACCGATGGTTTCCCGGCTTTCAGCTCCAGCGCCAACCGCCATTGCCAAGGGCACAGCCCCGAGAGCCGTGGAGATTGTAGTCATTAAAATGGGTCGAAGGCGAATAACAGAAGCTTCAATGATTGCTTCTCTTAACTTCAATCCTTCATCTCTCAACTGATTGGCAAATTCGACGATCAGAATAGCATTTTTCGCCGTTAGTCCGATCAGCATTATAATTCCAATTTGGCTGTAAACATTCAACGACAAGCCATAGAACAGCATTGCGCCCAAGGCTCCCGTAACCGCCAAAGGGACCGATGTCATAATGATTATCGGATGAATAAAACTCTCAAACTGCGCAGCGAGAGCCAAAAAGACGAGAAGAAAAGCAGTTGCAAATGTAAAAAGCAGTGCCTTGTTAGAATCCTTATAGGTTCGGCTCAGCCCTCCAAAAGAAAGCCGAACATCCTCTCCGGCCTCCTCAATAACGAGTTCTTCCAGATAATTAAGCGCTTCTTCCAATGTATATCCATCTGCAAGAGAGGCCGAAATCCGGACCGCTCGAAGCCGGTCGGATCGTTTAAGCTCTGCCGAACCTGCCGTTTCAGTAAGAGTGACAAAATTCGAAATAGGGATAAGTCGACCGGTGCGCTCAGACCTGACATAGACGCGATTTAAATCATCCTGACTACTGCGATCTTCAAGGCGCGCCCTCATAATCACATCATACTGTTTGCCGCCCTCTTCGTAGGTACTGACAGTCCGCGTCCCCATAAGGGTTTCTAGGGTTCGCCCGATGGTCTCAATTGAAACACCCAAATCGGACGCTCTATCTCTGTCAATATCTACAAGAATTTGAGGCTGGTTTTCTGCATAATCCTTATCCAGATTGAGGAGTTTTGGGTTTTCATTTGCCCGTTCGATAACACGATCAACCCATTCATTGATGATGTCGTATGATGGGCCCCCAACGATGACCTGCACGGGTGCCCGCCAGCCACGCTGGCCAAGGCTGGCAGGGTTGATTGCAAATGCACGAACTCCGGGAATAGAGAGCAGCCCCGGGAAAATCGAGCTGACGATTTCCTGTTGAGATCGTTCCCGTTTATCCCATGTTACCAACCGGGAAAACATGAAAGCAGTATTAACCGGACCGGGTCTTGAGAAACTCCCGACCAAGGCAAAGACACTCTGTGCCTCGCCATTTTCCACCAGAGGGCTGAGCAAGGATTCTATTTTCTTCACATTCCGAAAAGTATATTCAAAACTCGCCCCTTCAACTGCCTTCACAGGTATAAAGAAAAATCCCCGATCTTCAGTAGGCGCGAACTCCTTGGGAAGGCGATTATAAAGTTCATATGCGACACCCGAAATGCCGATTGCTAGCGCAACAATAAGAAAGGGGAAATTGGCCGCGAAATTCAGCCCCACCCTGTAGAGTCTGGCAATAATATCAAAAATGAATTCAGTCGACTTATAAAACCAGCCTTCCCTACTCTGCTCGACTAGCAATTTGGAACACAACATTGGTGTCAATGTAAGGGCAACAAAACTTGAGAATACAACCGCTGCAGCAACAGCGACGCCAAACTCTCTGAACAATCGTCCTGTGGTTCCTTCCAGAAAGGAGATCGGAAGAAAGACGGCAACGAGCACGACTGTGGTTGAAATAACGGCAAAGGCCACCTGACGCGTACCTCGACTTGCGGCTAAAAGAGGGGGCTCGCCCATTTCAATTCGCCGATGAATATTCTCCAAAACCACGATCGCATCGTCCACCACCAATCCAATCGCCAGGACAAGAGCAAGAAGCGTGAACACATTCACGGAATAATCGAGCATCGCCAGAATAGACAAGGTGGCAATGATAGAGACTGGAATTGCAACAGCTGGAATGAAGGTTGCTGCAATAGATCTAAGGAAAAAGAAAATCACCAGGACGACGAGAATCATGGCAATGCCCAGCGCTATGAAGACTTCCTTGATGGATTGGCTTATGAAGATGGATTGATCATAGGATACTTTTAACGTGACTCCTGTTGGCAGTGTCTCCTGAAGGCGGTCGACAACTTTTTTAACGCCTTCAGCCACCTCCAAGACATTTGATCCGGACTGGCGGATAATTCCCAGACCAACGGCATCTCTTCCATTCACACGCAAGGCAGTACGCTCGTTTTCAGCGCCAATCTCAACCGTTGCCACATCCCCTAACCGAACAATCCCCTGGCCATCATTACGAATGATTATGCGACGAAACTCATCCGGTGATTTCAATTCCGATTCAGTGCGGATATTAAATTCTTTATTGAATGATTCAATGCGTCCCGAGGGCAGCTGAACATTTTGCGCGCGAATTGCATTTTCC
>JAESPT010000252.1 GCA_016765515.1 Sneathiella sp.
CTTTAACAGGTGGTTACGTAAACGGTTTTCATCTTCACAATGCGGCTCATTCAGTTGAATATGTTTCAGGTAAAAAACAGCGCGCATTTCGTTTAAAAGCAATGGCAACACGTCATTTTCAAAATCGAGTTGCCCGTTCATCGTTCTGGTACGCATGAAAGAGATGGCTTCTTCTGTGAGGAAAATAGCCTTGTGGCGGCGAATATTTATTGTGGTGTCTGGCCGAGCACGGTACGGCAACCCATTGCGAGAAAACAACAATATCTTAGGCTCAGAACCTGACGCATGATAGGCATAACGAGTTTCAGTTGATCGGTCGAACTGACCGCCTCTGCCCACTGTCAATGCAGCAATTGTATCTATGGCTGAAAGGCCCATCCCTTCAATACCAACTACTGTTTCTGTTGGTATCTTTTCAACAGAACTAGGCAAGGGGTAGAGCTCTGAGATAACCCGCTCATGGCCAGCTTCGAAACTTGAGCGCTGCCGAGTATGTCCCGCAGTGATAAATAATTTATCTACGGTAACTTGGTCGCCAGAATCAGTTAAAATAATATAAGAATGTTGTACGTGGCCAACGTTCACAGAGCGGACGCGTTGATTGACTTATTTTACTTCAATGTGAGAAGGCAGGTCTTGTAAAACTTGCTCATATGACCAAGATAGATATTCTCCAAGCAAACGCCGAGGTAGAAAGTCTGTAGGTGCTACGGGGCGCCCGCCGAGCTCGCAGGGCATCCCATCTGATCCAATTTTTAAGTTTCGTTGGGTGCACCACGTATAAAAATTGGGAAACTTGTTATTCGACTCTGAGAGACCTGCTTCAGGGAAAATCGAAATCTGGTGAGCGACAGTATTGAGAAGTAAATACTCAGGTTGGTATAAGCTGTGTAGCCCTATACCAGGCTCATTAGGGTCAAAAAGTGTTACTAAAACCTTACGCTCGCTCTTGGTTTTAGCTAGAGCAATAATACGCTCTAGCACGCCTAAGCCTCTTGAACCAAAACCTATGATACCAACTCGGAGTGTTTCAGAGTAAGAAGAGGTATAACTAACACTATGCATTACACCACCTCCGGGAAAAAATTAGGAACTGGTATAGCAACGCCGCGAGCACAAGCTTCGTCAAAAACACTTTTACCAAGCGTTAAATCCAAGATACCCATACCAAAAGGAGAGTACACAGTTGGCTTAGTTTGATCGATTTCAATATGCCCGCGAATTAGTTCTGCGAGAGTACCAGTCACAAATCGTCGATCCGTGACAAGAATTTCAGCAAGATGAGGTGATGTATTTGCTTTGAGGCAGTGTTCAACATCATCAAAAAGATTATTTGATTCAAGGATGAGCTCAGGGGCAATATCTCTCAAAGATATGTTGAGCACAATTTGCCCAGGCCTAAAGGCAAGGGGTTTTTCAACATAAGGAGACGAAGCATTAGTCGCAAAGACAACAATTTCTGCAGATAACGCGTCATCAATTGACTGAGTAATTTTTACAGATTTTGCCTCTGGGAAACAATCTGCAGCAGCTGAGGCAAAGCTCATCGCTGTGGTTGTATCTAAATCATGAACAGATACTTTGTTGAACTCCCAGTCGTCAGCAGAAAACGTTTCAAGAATGCTGCGGGCAATAATTCCAGCCCCAACAAATGCAATCGACCGCGCTATCCTAGATTTATTTTTAAGCCAAAACGCGCCAAGAACAGCTGAGGCCGCCGTTCTGGCTGCACTTATCAAGGAACCCTCCAAACATGCAAAAGGATAGCCTGTTTGCTGGTCATTTAGGATTAAAACTGCGGACGCACGTTTCAAACCCGCCTTAGTGTTTGAAGGGAAACTCGCAATCCATTTTATACCAGAAACTTGTACATCAGCTTTCACCGATGCTGGTAACGCAATAATACGGTTGTTGCTGTTGTCTGGAAAACGAAGGAAATAGCTGTCCGGATTAACAGTTTGTCCGTCTAGATGTGCGAGATACGCCTTCTCCACATCTTTTATGTTTTTGCTATGGCGGTTGGCTAAAATTGCTTTAATAGCCTCGCCAGACACGAATTTAAAATTGTTCATGGTTTTTTCCAACAATAAAACGGGCCGTATTACATTGAAAGCGGGAACGGCTCAAGCAGCTTTGGGGATGGTTTGAATGTGGGTAATTCACCAAAATTTTGGAGTACCCAATCATCGTCGTAGATAGTGTCGAGATAACGGTCACCCAGGTCTGGAGAAATTGCGACAATTGATGCATCTTTTGGGATGCTGTCCTGTAGTGCAAAAATAGCCGCCAAAACTGTACCTGTTGAGGCACCAAGTAAAATACCATTTGTTTTTGCTAGATATCTACAGGTGGCAATTGTATCTAACTCGCTAACCAGGAGGTGCTTGGATATTTTCTCCGGAGAAAATATTTCAGGCCGTCGACTAGTGCCTAGCCCAGGAAGAAGCCGCTTACTAGGAGGGTGCCCAAATGTCACGGATCCAAGACTATCTACTGCAATAATTTTTGTTTTTGGGTTGTATTCTTTGAAATATTGCGCACAACCCATCAAAGTTCCGGTAGTACCAGCACCAATAAAGAGATAATCAAGCGTGGGAAATTTTGATGTTATGGCTTTTGCAGTTAACCGATAGTGGGCTTTTGGATTTTCTTTGTTTGCGTACTGGTTAAGCCATAGATAATGTTCATTTTTTTCCAAGATAGTTTTAATATAGGCAATTCTGGCGCCTAAATAACCGCCATTCGTGTCTTTTTGGTCGACAATTTTTATCATGGCGCCTAACGCTTTCATAGCCAGAATGTTTTGCTTAGATGCATTCGGGTCTACTACGCATACAAATCTATAGCCTCGTTCTGCACAAATTAAGCTAAGAGCGACCCCTAAGCTTCCAGAAGAAGATTCAATTAAAACAGAGTTTTTTTGTATTGAACTCTCTTCTTCCAACCGCTTTATCATTCCTAAAGCGGGTTTCATTTTAATCGAGCCAGCAGCATTGAACCCCTCAATTTTCAAATATAGGGATTGAAAATTCGTGTTTTTAAGTTTTACAAAGACATTATCAAATAACAACTCTGACATATTTTCCATTTGCACTACCTTTATTAAATTTAATGGAAATTTATACTTTAAAATTTGAGATAGTATTGTTATTCAGAAGTAATACTCTAGGAATTTGCGGATTAGTTGCAGATGGAAAAGTAATATTTTCTAGCGGAAACATTAGAGGTATAGATTTGTCTGCACCTTCGACTTTTTGACTTGCGAGCCCACGGGAAATGTTCTGAATTATTACGTCGTTGACATCAAACACTCCTCCTGCCGTTTTTAAACCATCAAATTTGACTACAGGACCAGTTCTTTCGAAAACGCATCCTGCACGCCTTAAAATCCTTTCAAGGTAGAGATCAAAAACCGAAATTATTTTTTTAATCCCTGCCTCTTTTGCTACTTGAAAGAGGACGGCTAGGAGTCTCAGTGTAATAATATTAATGCCTTCCGGGCCGTATTTTCTTACAGATTGTGTATCAACACAAAATCGAGAGCTTTCCCACACAAGTGGGTCACGGATGATCGCTGCTTTGCCCATAACTTCAGAAAATACGTCTGAAAGCATGTGCGGCCCGGTGGTTCGTAAAATGCGAAGAGAAGCGACGAGCTTATTCGTTTGATCTATCAGACAAAGATATAAAGGGTCTAACTCGTCAAATTTGTCTTTTTCCAGCCCATCGATAACAGACACACGCCACCCTCTCCGAGTAGAAAATTGTGCTGACCGCAATTCAAACATTTGTTCTAAAATATTTGAATGAGCGGTGAATTTTTCTGATCGAGTTAGTTGCAACATGTCGCCATTTCCCCTATCAAAACTTTCTAAGAATTTTTCAGAAAAATGAGATCAAGTATGTACTGTAATTTTACAGTACATACTTATTAAATTATTCGTGCTTTGAGGGCTTTTGCAACAGCGTGTGTTTTTGACACTGCATTAAGTTTTTTTGACGCCGCAGTTGAATAAAATGATACGGTCCTCTCGGTCAATCCTAAGATTTGAGCCGTTTCCCAGGCTGTTTTGCCCTTTGCAGCCCAAAATAATGTTTCTTTTTCACGTCTCGATAAATCTCGAATTTGGCTTGAAATTTTGGGACAAAATATTGGCATAGCCAGCGTGTGAAATAAAAGTGCTATATGGATCAAATCCGCTTCAATTTCTTTGCAGTATTTGTCCCAATCCTTGCAATTATAGTCAGCGTTTACTGAAAACATACACACCTCACCATCAGCACCTCGTATTGGAACAGTCATGCCTTGGTTGCTGATCCCGAAATCAGATGCTGTTCCAAAGAATTTTTTAGTGCCTGGCAATCTTTCAGGTATTTGGCACCAATTGAAGGGCAACAGTTTAGTGTTCCCAGCCGATAAAACAGGGTCGATGTATTTATAGTCCATTAAAAAATAGTGAGACACCCATTCCTCTGAATAGGTTGTAATTAGGACATCGTCTCCGACAAAATAACTCGGTAAGATTACACTAAAATATGTTGCATTAGAAAATCCATATTTCTCACAAAAGATTCTGAGAAAACTTAGCATTGAATTATGGTCTAAAAGATTTTTTTGATTTTTAAAAAAGCTTGCCATAGTTGTAGTGGGAGGCGTCAGAATTTCAGATTCGAGATAATTTAAATACATAAAAAAGCCCTTAGTAAATGATGAGAATCAATAAATAGAAAAAGTACCATACTAAATAAGCCAATAGGTGTGGAATATATTTGTGTGCACTTTTTAAGGCTCTGTTGCAAAAAATCGCATCAGGCGTATCGTTCCTTAGATAACTGCTCTCGATGAGGAGGTTTTCTAATGTCTGATTTCAAATGGCGACATTTTAATGGAACCGTCATCCTTCACTGTGTTCGTTGGTACTGTAAATACGGGATCAGTTATCGGGATCTGGAAGAAATGATGGAGGAACGGGGCGTTGAGGTAGACCATTCAACACTCTATCGTTGGGTCCAGCACTATGCACCAGAGCTTGAAAACAGGCTCAAATGGTATAAGCGAAGCCGCTCCTATTCCTGGCGCGTTGATGAAACCTACATCAAGGTTAAAGGGCACTGGAAGTATCTATACAGAGCAATTGACAAGGGTGGAGATACTATTGATTTCTGCTTGTCCGCAACCCGCAACACTAGTGCAGCCAAGCGTTTCCTGAAGAAAACGATTAAAAATAATAATCGCCAGGTTCCTTTATTCATATCCTCAGATAAAGCGCCAGCCTATGGAGAGGCGATCAGAAAATTGAAAGCGGAAGGTATCCTTCCAAAAGGTCTTATTCATAGGCAAATCAAATTTCTCAATAACAGGTTGGAGGGAGATCATGGCAAGCTCAAACGATTGATCAAGCCCTCTCTCGGCTTTAAATCCATGAAAACGGCTTATGCCACCATTAAGGGATTTGAAGTGATGAGGATGTTCAAAAAGGGACAATTTAATTTATGGCTGCACGGGGAAACAGGGCCAATAGCGGAAGCAAAGTTTATTAACCGCTTGTTTGATATTGTCATCTGAAAATCAATCAATGAAGACTTCTTACGACAACCTGTATTATTTGCAACAGAGCCCTATTTGTGGCCTGGTCGGTTCCAAGACCGTCCACATATCTCGACGCGACAATACGCGCGAATACTAAAAGACTGGGTGGTGTCTATTGGACTTGAACCTAGTGCATATGGAACGCATTCGATGCGCAGGACCAAGGTTGCACAAATCTATAAAAAGACGGGCAATCTCAGAGCGGTTCAGCTTCTGCTTGGCCACACCAAAATGGACAGTACTGTTCGTTATCTCGGTGTAGATTTGGAAGACGCATTAGCCATTTCTGAAGGTGTTGAAATCTAACTGCCTGTTGGGTCGGTTGAACAACCGGCCCTTTGTGGACATCGGCTCACCGTTTGGAATGTTGCAGCGCGGCCCGTAACAGGAGACATTCGCTGCAGCAGCGAAATCACATGGTAGCCGAAATCACATAATACTGCCTTATGGTCCCTCAGCCATGGTATTTCTCAAACGTCCAGTACGGAAAGCTAGAGGTGCCGGAATAATAGCTGTCTATTAGAGTAATCGAGATACCAAATTCCTGCTGAAGAACTTTTTCTAAAGCCGCTACTAACTTGAATACTGCGTCTCGTTTTGGGTGTCGTGCCTCGTGAGCCCACTTATTCCTAGCTTTTCGTGCAACCTCAAGATTGTTGTAGAGCTCGTCATCAAGTTCGCCTGACATATTGAGAAACTCAATCACGTGAGAGATAGTGTAGTTCACTCCGAACAGCTTCTTCTTTCGCGATCCAGTAATCCCTTTTTCTTGGAGCAACCGTACCCACTTCCGATGCAAAATCTGTTCACAAGCCGTCCAACCTGAAACAATGCATTCGCCGAAACGCCCTTCAAGATTGTGCCAGCCAATTTTGTAGGCTTCCTCCAATACGGTTATCAGGGTCTCATCATCGCGCGATGCAACTTCATCTAGTAGCTCGAATGATTGCTCAACGCAGGCTAAACTGAGCGTGCGACGATTAAACATTTCGGGCCTTTCGTGTGTGTAGTGGCCATTTAGTACCCGCCCGCTCAAATCGCGCGTCCGGTCAGATAGTTCTCGATTTCGAGCCACGGGATGCCTTCCCATTTGTTCAATCATGTTCCAAGGCGACACCGGATAGCCTTTTGTTGCTGAGACCCTATCAATTTCCCGCTCTGCGTTTCCTAGCAGTAATTGATGCACGTTCAGCAGACGTGATCGCAAAATGGCTCGTTCTTCTGCAAGCCAATACTTCTCGGCGTTTTCTGGAATAATTCCCCATGGCTTTGGCGCATCTGGATAAGAAAAACCAGGGATCACAGTCATAGGGGCTATTGTTGACTTAGAGAAGTCAAACAAGAAAGTACCATCACGAAGCGCATAAGCAAAGATTCCGCATGACAGTTCTTTTTCAAAGACCACCTCAGAATAGGATCGATCTTCATAGCACTGGACCTCTTGATCTGGCGCATTCCCTACCCAAACTGCAGGTATGCGAAAATAGCCGTGGACTGCTGGCGGTGTACGATCAGGCTTGAGTTTGTCCTTATTCGCGGGATCGCGGTAGATGTGCTCGTTCTTCTCGTCTCTGAACGTCTTTGGGTGCTTAGCATCTGTCATAGAAATAAATTCTCTCCTAGCGGGCCAATAGACGAAAATACCTGTGCTTAAGAGGGTCGTGGCTCAAGCTGTCGAATCACATCGTACCCGAAACAACACCTGTTTGATACCGCTGCCCATTGAATTTTCGATCTTTAGAACGTGTCCTCGACCCTAAAGTATTTCACCTTGGGCAAGGACAGCATCGCTGGATTCCGACTAGTGTTTGAGAAGCTGGCACCGGCGGTGGAGATCGAACCTAGGACCAATTGATTGGCCGTTGTTTGCCCCAAAGCAAGTTAGCAGTGTCAGCTTCAGTTGGTTCATAAATTGAATTTTGCTTCTGCGGCGAAGGTCTGCTTCCCGCCCTTTTGAGACCGTTAATTTTAGAAACTGGCCGTCACTTTCGGCCCAATCCTGCCGTTCATCCTTTTCACCCATGTCGCATTGCAGCTTTCTTAAACCGGACATTGGCGCAACACTTGAAAGTTGGTTCTCACGATCCGACATTAGAGCCACCGGGTTCTTTCGGCGGAAACGCCGTGTGGAAAACGTCATATACTTAAGTCAATAATTGCTGTTTTGCTTCTGGCGACCGGCATCCTCTACGCACTTGGAACTTTCGGTATTGGACCGATGTCACTGATAGGAGGACTTGCCATGGGAAAAGAACTTAATTCGCTGATTGGAAACTTTAGTCTTGGATACAGCGCTAGCTATATCTGCAACTTGACGTTTTCGCCGAAAGAACCTGGCACATAGGATTGCTTTCAGGCAAATGCACTTCGGCCCTTTGCCGACTTTCACTCACTGATAGTGACCAACATGTGTATTCCCGAAAACGGACCTTCGCGCAAAGACCATCGATTTGATAAGTTGATCGGCAACTATGCGGACGTTTGAGACCTTGGGCTGATGTTGCAATTGAGCGACAATTTATGCAATGAAGCTTTTTGGTGTTTGAGACTGCATGTCACAGAAACCCAATGTGCAATTTTCAGGGTTTGGGCTACTAATTCTTACTGCTTCTGTTTTTCTTGGCGGGAGGTTTTCCTTTGGTTTCCATTTTTTTTTGAAACTTTGCCAACTCCTTGAGCGTCGCCTCTCCCCAACGTCCAGTTTCGGATATCGTACAAGCATGTAGTGCGCTAGCATATGATTGGATCAATGCGAAACCATCATCATGTGATTGATTAGTCTCGTCAGGTTTTACCAGATAATTGCACCATCCCACACGAGCAGAAGTGATCAATTCCTCAAGTTCGAGTTGGGTTGTAACAAACCTAATATGACCTTCTGTACCGCCAAATAGTGAATTGGCCGCAAGGCAACTTGCCGCCGCTGCAAGAAATACATACCCAAACTGCCCTACGTCCTCTAGCGTAGGATACCCGGTTCCCGCCAAAAGTGGCAACAGTAATCCAACTGCTCCTAAAGTCCACGCGAGAGTTCTCGCGACACCTGATATCAAAGCACGGCTTCCTCGGCGACGATAATAGTAGCGCACTTCTGATTCAGCCAGAGCGTTGACTGCATCAAATAGAACAGAGAGTGACGCTTTTGAGTTTTGTTTGTCCCATTCGAGTACTTCGACTTTTGATCGGAACGCCTCCATTCGACGCGGATGCTCTGGGCGCTGATTACGATACCATTCTATTAACGAATTCAACTTCATCGGGCCTCGCTCAAGTTTTATGAGTTCAAAATACTAGTCTTCTTTATTTGGTGCCTGTCCTGGAGGGTCTCATGGTGAATCGTCTTTTTGTTTGTCTTTGGATTCTGTATCATCCTATTGATTCTTTCGCCATACATGACTTGACTCCGGTTAGGAACTTTCTACTGTGAATTGATTCTATGACTATTAGTTGAATGGAGTCAAATTCTAGAAAGTTTACGAAACTTTACGTTCGTCATATTATGATTGCTTGTGCACTAATCATGACTGCGGATCACTTACAATACTGTAGATTTTCTATGCGCTTGGCTGGTGCACAACTGCAGTGCGAAACTGTTGGCGCAATTAGGTCAGGTTGCTGAGACTTATCCGCTTATGAACGGTCATGAATATTTGTGGCCTAGTCGGTTCCAAGATCGTCCACACATCTCGACGCGACAATACGCGCGAATGCTAAAAGACTGGGTGGTGCCCATTGGACTTGAACCTAGTGCCCATGGAACGCATTCGATGCGCAGGACCAAGGTTGCGTAACCTGAGGAGATCGTGACTTGAGCCCCTAAAACTCCTCCAAAATGATGTAGAGTCTGTCTCAACAAAACCAAGGGAGCATTTATCTAAATTGTTATTTCAATTTTCAGCTTGCTCCTATCTCCACCTTAATTTCTTTAGCGCATACCTCCTGAATAATCACCAGGCAATCAATGAGGATACGACTTTTCACAAACTCATTCTCGACCTTTATCGTGATGGCATTCTGATCTTCAATAACTGTTGATTTTCCTAACCAGGACAGGAGGGCACTGTCAGACAAGGCAGCGTTGTTAAAAACTGTCGCTCTTTGACGCAGCTCAATTGCACGCGATGCGGTTTCCTGCTCATGAGTGCTGTTCCTTTCAACGTCCCCCACCCGTTTGAGATTTGGCCTGAAGTTAAGCTCTCCAGACCATTTGAACGCCATAAAGCTCAGGAATTTGGCCCCATCTTGTATGTTTGGATTCTCCAAACTGACCACCAACAACTCAATTGCTTGCCGACCGTATTTTTTCTTCGCTCGGGCTCAAGATTTTAGGGCTTTTGAACTCTCCGGAAACGCAGTTTCGATACTCTCATCCAACAATGCCCACAGTTTTGAAGCACTTAAATTGGACCATCGAATATCAACAAATTTTAAAGCAAGTGTCGTGGACTGTTCAATAACCTCTCGCGCTGACTGGATATCAATTTGTGGTACGAATACCTTATTATTTGCATTGATGTGTTTATGGTGCTCAACCCTGAGCGGGTGGGTGCTCATATTTTGCGTGTTACACTCATCTTCTATGGGCTTGTTTTGAGATAAATAATGAGAGCATTGAGTTTCAAACTGGTTCTGTACCTGTCACAACAAATCTTTCACCTGAGAGAGTACGGGCGCTAAATCAATTGCTCCCTTTTCAAGGGGTCTATTTCGACGATCATAACATCTTTGAATAAATCCTTTATGCTCGAGAGATGCTTTATAACGCCGCAGGGTTGCACCAGAGATCCCAAGCAACTGGCAGGTTAGTCGCGACGAGGGCCAAACCGATGTCTTCCCTTCATTCAAATCGGTTAGATTTAAATATGCAGAATAATATTGGAGTAGGTCTCGCTCTTGAGGGGATAGATCAGGGAAACCTAGAGCAATGGCTTGTTGCACTTCATAGGCCTTTAGCTCTTTGGGAAGATCCAAAGGTATTTTAGCATCATTAGTAGTCCGTTTTGCAAATCCGGACCTGTACCCCTTGTCATGGATATTTGTTTCAACTGTAAACATTTAGTGTTCAGCACATCATCCCGCCCTTAATGCAACGCAAAATCTATGGCGAAGCGCGCGCATTTCATTTGGGCAGCCGTCAGGGTTGAGATAAAATAGGTTCACATTCAAAGGCATAGACACCCTAATATGAACTTTTATCTCGGCAGAACCTCGAAGCATCAACTACGGGGTTTTTTGCTGTTTTACAGGGAATTGAGGAGGATTGTGCCGCCTTTCTTGAGTTGGGCGGCTTGCTTGGGAAGCAACTTCCCTCTTGACGCTGTGGTTGTAAATCCGTTAAGACGAATCCACAACTGACGTTGTCGAGAATTTGGTTGCGGGGGTAAGATTTGAACTTACGACCTTCAGGTTATGAGCCTGACGAGCTACCGGGCTGCTCCACCCCGCGGAGATATATGTTTTGCCTCAAACTTTGATCCGCCATCGGCACAAGGCCTTAGGCGAGTCCGCCGGCGGGAACATCCGTTCCCTTAGGCTTTCGAACCCTCTGGTTCGGGATGCAGTCGCATCCAGTTATTGAGCCACCTAAAATTTTGGACTGCCAACCTACACAGCTAAAAGCACCCGGAAGGGTGCTTTTGTTTGACGTTGTGCTGAGGATCTATCTGACTTTCGCAGGCCTGGCAACGACCTACTCTTCCGTGCCTTAAGACAAAGTACCATCGGCGCTAGGAGTTTTCACGACCGAGTTCGGAATGGGATCGGGTGCGGGCCTCCTGCCATAGCCACCAGGCCAGCGAAAGACAGATAGAATAATAGAATACATCGTTTTGAGGTGTGTTTGATTGTCTGTCTCAAACCTTGGTCATATTCTTTAAAGACACGAAGTCTTTAAGGACACGACCGTGTCCCGAACCGGATGGTTCGAAAGCCTAAGCGGGCGGATGCCCGCGCCGGCGATTGAGGTTTAACAAATAAGTGCTCTAATTTGACTACTGTGCATGATCGTTTGTCCATTAAGGCCAAACGATAGAAATGCAAGATCAAACTCGATCGAGTTATTAGTACTGGTCAGCTCCAAGTGTTACCACTCTTCCACCTCCAGCCTATCAACGTGGTGGTCTTCCACGGCTCTCAAGGGATATCTGGTTTTGAGGGGGGCTTCCCGCTTAGATGCTTTCAGCGGTTATCCCTTCCGTACTTAGCTACCCTGCAGTGCCACGGGCGTGACAACAGGTCCACCAGAGGTACGTCCACCCCGGTCCTCTCGTACTAGGGGCAGCTCCTCTCAAATATCCTACACCCACGGCAGATAGGGACCGAACTGTCTCACGACGTTCTAAACCCAGCTCACGTACCTCTTTAATTGGCGAACAGCCAAACCCTTGGGACCTGCTCCAGCCCCAGGATGCGATGAGTCGACATCGAGGTGCCAAACAACGCCGTCGATATGGACTCTTGGGCGTCATCAGCCTGTTATCCC
>JAESPT010000253.1 GCA_016765515.1 Sneathiella sp.
GCCCCCTCCATTGAATCAAACGTCAAAAAGCTGAAGGCTGGAAGAATTGATGCATTCCTGGCCTACTGGCCCGACGCCTATACAATTTTTGACGAAATGGGTATGCCGTATCTTCCTCATACCGCAAACACACCCATTGCTATTCACCAGGATGCACTGCTCTGCCGTGACGATGAAATTGGTAAAGCGGTTATCAGCAATTTTAATAAGGGTTACAAAAAAATCGAGATCAATGGATCTCTTGCGAAAATCTTTGCAGAGTAAGTAACCCTTCAACTCTGCTGCACTATTTTTCGTAAGTATTGGCTATTGACGTGAGGCGGCACTATCCAACTAGTTTTGTGTGTGCGGTAACGCTGTCATGGCAACATCAACAAAACGATCGAGGGTCTGTTTATCCGCACCGGCACGCCCCATAACGCTCAACGCCAGTGATTGGCCGGAAAAAAACTCAGCGAGAGTCTCTGCATCAGCGCCTGCGGGGAGTTCCCCCTGCGCTTGCGCTCTTTGAAAACGCTCTACAAATGCAGACAATCGTTCCCCATTATATTTGAGGGCCAATGCATCCAACTCCGATGAATGTTTCGTACAGTCAATGAGCGTATTCGCCAGAAAACAACCCCCGGGATTTGTTTTATCAACAAGCATGGCAACCACATCATCAAAAAAAACGCGGACGGCTTTTTCAAGAGGAAGCCGAGCATGGATGAGGTCATGAAAAGAAGACTCTCCGTAATCGGCCACATAATGTGTCAACGTCTTGGCATACAACGCTTCCTTGTCACCAAAAGTGTTATATAAACCAGGCTTTGCCATTCCTGTGACGCTGACCAAATCACTCATAGAGGTTCCGTCGAAACCCTTTTCCCAGAACAATCGCATGGCTTTATCAAGGACCGCCTCCGGGTCCGTCTTACGGGGTCGGCCTCGTCCCATGAACTCACCTTAATCATAATTTATACCGATCGGTATTTTAATCCCTTGACGGCAAATAACAAGTACCTATATTTAGTACCGATTGGTACTTTAATAATTCATTGCCTGCGGGCAATCGTTGGAGACAGAATTAATGAGCAGAATTGAAGGAAAAACAGCCCTGGTAACTGGCGCCAACCGTGGCATTGGCAGGGTCTTTGTTGAAGAATTGTTAGCTGCTGGCGCCGCCAAAATTTATGCAAGTGCCCGCAAAAAAGAAAACCTTGCTGAATTGGTCGAATTGGGAAAGGGCCGGGTCGTCGCCCTGGAGCTGGATGTCACGAACGCCGACACCATACAATCCCTTGCCAACACCCATACGGATGTGGATCTGTTAATCAACAATGCGGGCGTAGCGGCGTTTGTCGGTTTGATCGCTGCCAAAAGCAATGATCCAGCACGGGACGAAATGGAGACCAATTACTTTGGATCTCTGAATATGATCCGTGCTTTCGCTCCAGTGTTGGGCGCCAATGGCGGCGGGGCAATTGTTAATCTGTCGTCCATTGCTGGACATGTAAACTTTCCGGCCCTTGGAACTTACAGTGCGTCAAAAGCAGCCGTGCATTCTCTCACCCAAGGGGTGCGCGCAGAGCTGGCCGCTCAGGGAACTCTGGTTGTCGGGGTCTATCCGGGCCCGGTTGATACGGACATGGCCGCTAGTTTTCCCATGGATAAAACCCCGCCAAAAACAGTTGTTAAAGCGATTTTAGCCGCCGTTGAGTCAGGACAGGAAGATGTCTATCCCGACCCCATGGCAGTGGAAATGCACACAGCCCTCATGGGCGATCCAAAAGCGGTCGAAAAGCAGGTCAGTGAGATGTTGCCTGAATAGGCCTGCCTAAATACCAAGCGATAACAAAAGCAGTACCCTTTCACTGCTTTTGTTATCGTAATTCAACGCGCATGTGTCAGTACAGGTCAGGCTTAGCAACCATTAAATAAAAGATAGCGACAAAGGCTGAAAAACCGACACATCCAAGGAGTGTCCAACATCTTTCCAGCCGCCAATAGTTATGGCTCAAGACCTCAGAGGTAGAATTGGCGTGATGCGCTAAGTCACGCATCTGGATTTGAATCCACAAAACTAAGAGCCAGCTTGCCCCGGCCAACGCTATAAGGCCAAAGGACGCCAACAACCAGGGTTCGGTATAGTCAAATCCCAAGAATTCAATCAGGAAATATCCAGTTACAAGCTGCACCAAAAATGCAGGAGTTGTAAATATCCAGTCTGCAATGACAACCCAACGGCTTATAAAACAAATTGCTTTAACATCACCACTCCTGTTGGCGACAAAAAGGTAAAATGCACTCCCAAGCCCGGTCCCGAACAAAATCGTTGCTGATACAACGTGAATCCATTTGAAAAGAAGATAGTCCATAGCGTACATATACAATTGATGAGTAGAATTCAGAACAGTAATTTGTCCGACGGAGTGTGGTTTGTGTATGACGGGGACTGTCCCATCTGCCGCATGGCCGCTCAGGCACTTCGCATAGAAAAAGCCGCTGGAAGCCTGCATTTGATAGATGCCCGCCAGCAAGAGAACCACCCACTCCTAATTGAAATTGCCGATCATGGCTTAAACCTGGATGAGGGAATGGTCATCCGCATCGGCGGCATTAATTATCACGGTAAAGACGCGCTTCAAATGATGGCTCTAATTGGCGGAAATCAAGGATGGTTCAACCGCCTGAATGCAATTCTCTTCAAGTCTCCAAAAATTGCAAGTTCGCTTTATCCCCTCATGAAACTGCTGCGCAATTTACTACTCAAAATCATCGGCGTTCCGCAATTGGAAAATTTGAAACCGCGCTCTAATCTTCAACCTATTTTCAAAGATATTTTTGGGGCATGTTGGCCCGCGCTTCCGACCGTCATTCAGCACCATTACGCTGTTAGAGAACACTCCAAAGATCAGGTAACTGTTTCAGGAACACTGGATATTGAGGTGCAGAAATGGGTTGGACTGATTGCGAAATTCAGTGGCATGCTGGTTCCCTATTCCGGGAAAAAAGTTCCGGTAACTGTCACATTCAGTGTTGGCCCGGATGGTCGATCAATGGATTTTGATCGAATTTTTAATTTCCCGGACAAAAAAACCGTCCGCTTTCGATCCACAATGAAGCAGCTTGAAAACGGAGACGTTGCCGAATTTATGAAATTTGGCTTTGGATGGCGGTTCAAATTCTATTGGAATGGGGAAAGTGTTGTTCTCGACCACCGGGGATATCTCTGGCGTATTCTAGGTTTTCATATTCCCCTTCCTTTGTCTCTTATCCTTGGCAAAGGGTATGCAGAGGAAACTCCGGTTTCCGATACAACATTTTCTATGTGGACTCATACGCGCCACCCACTCTTTGGTATAACCTTCGCCTATAGCGGCCAATTTGAGGTAACAGACATAAAATGCAATCCATCCTGATCCTTGGCGGATATGGCAATTTCGGCAAACGAATTGCGCAAAAGCTTGCAACAGATGGATATCCCGTCATCATTGCCGGGCGAAATAAAGCAAAAGCGCAAACTCTCGTTGATGACTTGCAGGGATCTCATCACACACTTGCTGCTTTTGATGTCAATCAGGATCTTGCTGCCAATTTGGAATCTTTATCCCCTGCAGTTGTCATCAACACCTGCGGCCCGTTTCAGGCGGCCGACTATCGCGTAGCGGAAAACTGCATCAAGGCTGGCATTCCCTATATCGATTTAGCCGACGGGCGAGATTTTGTCACAGGCATTACGGCTCTGGATGCACTTGCGAAAGAAAAGGGCACCACAGTGATCAGTGGTGCGAGCACAGTCCCCGGATTATCATCTGCCGTTTTGGAAGAGTATAAAGCTGAATTCTCCCACATTCGATCCATGAAGTTTGGTATCAGTCCTGGACAGAAAGCGGAACGAGGTCTCGCCACGACGCGCGGCATAATGAGTTATGTCGGAAAAAAGCTACAACCCTTTCCAAACTCAGGAAAACAAGCTTACGGTTGGCAGGACATTTATAGACAGGACTATCCCGGCCTTGGAAAAAGGTGGATGGCCAACTGCGACATACCGGATCTCGATTTGCTTCCGCCTCGATATGGAATTGATCAAATCCGATTTTCGGCTGGCGTTGAACTGGCACCTCTGCATCTCGGACTATGGGGCCTTTCCTGGCTCGTCAGAATTGGTCTGCCCCTCAATCTTCCAAAATACTCCAGCCTTCTTCTGAAAGCCAGTGACCTGTTCGATAGTTTTGGTACGGCTGATGGTGGAATGCACGTTATTTTGGAAGGAACCAATCATAATAATCAGCCGTTAAAACGAAGCTGGTTTATTATCGCAAAGAACGGCCATGGGCCGTACATACCGACAATACCGGCAATTATTCTTGCAAAAAAAATCGCAGCGGGAGATGTCCTTCAGTCCGGCGCCTATCCCTGTGTTGGTTTAGTGACGTTACAGGAATATTCAGCTGAACTGAAAGACAAAGATATTGAAACGACGACTAGCCATTGAATTGAAGCTTATAAACTCAA
>JAESPT010000254.1 GCA_016765515.1 Sneathiella sp.
ATACCGGATTTGAGGAGTGTCTTTACGAGAACCCGGAAGACGTTGGTGGAATCTTTTAGACTGTTGCGGCGGTCTTTGTCAGAGAAGACTTCACGGCAGGCATCCCGAACCCATTCCCATTCCAGGCCAAATTGAGCATAGATGACTTGCTTCTGGCGAATGTTCATCAAATTGAACAGGACCGTTTCAAAGCATTTCGCAGCCCAGTCTTCAACGATATTATGTTCTGCTTCACTCAGGTTTGGAATAGTCCGGTCTGCCCAGATTTTACCAAATTTGTGATGGAAGGCTTCATCCGTCATCACAAGCTGGGTGAGACGTTTAAGAAGAGGATCGTTGGTTTTTGAGTGAAAGCTGGCAAAAGCACCCATTGCAAGACCTTCAATGAGCATTTGCATGCCCACCAACTTTTTATAGACTTCTTCTGCGCCGACAAGTTCTTTGAGTAGATCACCCAAGGCTTGACCAGCAGGGTAGGGGCTTCCGAAACGCACTTGAATATAGCGACTGAATGCCGTGACATGTCTCGCTTCTTCACGTGTCTGATTTGACGCATATTCCTGGGCGCCTGGGTCGAGCAAAATGTGGCACAAGCTTGCACTAAGAGACAGAGCGCCTTGTTCTCCATGAAGAATTCCGGAAATCGACCAGCGAACACTTTCATTGGCCAGCTTGATTTGCTGTTTTGCATCAAGTTTATCGGCAACAGCACTCATTAATTCAGGACAATTCTCCCGAGGCATTATCATTTCGTTTTCCAGGTCAAAAGGTGTGGAAAAATCAATGTATACTGGATTCAGAGGGTCCCAGAAATGGTCATGGGTAGCTGAAATAATACTATCAAAGGCATCAGTCCGGTTGCCATATCGTGCCGAATCCAGCATGGCTGGAAAATCGTTGGGGGCGACGGCGTTATAAATTTCGTCGCGCGTGATATGTTGACTCATTTAGGGTTTCCTCTCAGTTTGCTCTTTTATTTATTTTTTGTCTTGTCCCTTTACGTTTACGTAAACGTCAATATTATTATACACTATTTTATTACTAATTCAATAAAAGCTTGCTGAAGATTGACGTAGGGGATGCCTTTTCTGAAGCAAATTTATTGTTTTTTGAAGGGAGAATGTTTTTCGAGATATTGAATTTCTGCATTCATATCTCGAGTTTCCGCCTTTAGGAAATCCGCAACTGCGTGATGAAATCCGGGATCCTGCATCCAATGGGCTGAGTATGTTTTGGTTGGTAAGTAACCACGAGCCAATTTATGCGGACCTTGTGCGCCCGCTTCTACCCGTTTGATCCCATGATCAATGGCATATTCAATGGCTCGATAATAACAGGTTTCAAAATGCAGGAACCGATGATCCTCTATACATCCCCAGTATCGGCCATACAGGCAGTCGCTACTTTTGAAATTCAGGGCGCCAGCTATGTACCGGTCTTTTCGCTTGACCATAAAGAGAACAGTTTGGTCCCCAAGGGTATCGCCGATTTGATCAAAGAAAGCACGGTTCAGGTAAGGTGTTCCCCATTTTTTGTTTCCGGTATCGATATAGAAGGCAAAGAATGCATCCCAATGATCCGGTGTGATTGCATCGCCGCTGACAATTTCAAATTCCAGTTCCGGATTGTTGGCTTCTTTTCTCTCTTTTCGGATGGCTTTACGTTTTCGCGATGTGAGTGCAGACAGAAAATCATCAAAGCATTTGTAATCATCATTCACCCAGTGAAATTGTTCACCAGTACGGATGAGGTAGTTATTCTCATCCAAAATGGGGAGTTCTTTTTGCGTCAAAAATGTTATGTGAACAGACGAGATCCCCAACTTGACGGCGACTTGTCGTGCACCTGCAGCAAGTTGTTCCTTGCGTTCGGTCTGTCTGGGTCCATTTGGCACTAGAAATCGCGGACCGGTTACCGGTGAAAAGGGAACAGAAAGTTGGAGTTTTGGGTAATAGCGCCCGCCGGCTCTCTCATAGGCGTCTGCCCATCCGTGATCAAAAACATATTCTCCCTGGCTGTGGCCTTTAACATACATGGGGGCAGCGCCAACAATATTGTCGCCTTCCTGAAGCACAAGATGATAGGGCATCCATCCAGTTTCGGCGGTAACAGACTTGCTATCTTCCAGTGCCTTGAGGAATTCATGCTTAACAAAAGGGTGGTCTGTATCCGACAAATTATTCCAGACATCTTTATCAATATCTGAAATCTGTTTTAGAAATGTAATGCTGTAGTCTTGGGGCATGAAACCTACGGAAATATGTTTTTTTCTAAATTACCAGATCAAGCGGCAGATTTTCAAAAATAATATTATCTGCATGCTGCCGCGCATGATCCAGTTGTTCTTTACTGCTGACGGTCCAGGCAAGCAATCTCATATTGGATTTGACGGCCCATCGAACGGTCCAGTTATCAATGTCTTCGCAGTAATACCCAATATAATGGGGTTTGCTCAACCCATTTAGAAGCATATGCCGCATAAAAAATTTTCTGTAGGCGGGCATTTTTCTGGGTGGGGACTTCATAGCAAGTTGCCCCCTGATCACTTTTGGCGCGTTCTGTCTGAACCATTTTAGAATGATCGGATCAAAGCTTTGAACAGCAAAAAGTCCCTGATAGTCTCTTAAAACTTCCCATACTTTTTGAGCAAGTATTTTTCGTCCAAGAGGAGATTGCTTTAATTCAATAACCAAGGGCACACTTCCAGCAATCATGTCAAAAACAGATCGCAAGTTTGGGATGCTGTCTTTGCTATCATATAAGGGCAGCTGTTCAAGCTCCTTTGCCGGTACGTCGCACACGCGGCGAGGATCGCCGGCCACTCGTTCCAAAGTCTCGTCATGAAAAACCACAGGCACATGGTCTGATGACAGATGCACGTCTAACTCGATCGGCAATCCGGCGTCTTTGGCGCGCCGGAAGGCTGTCATACTATTTTCGATTGCACCAGATGCCCTGTCATGGAGACCTCGGTGTGCAATGGGCCGACTGATTAGCCAATCGGGTGCAGCGGGCTTAGTTGATCTCGAAAATGGCATCGATTTCAACAGCAACATTGAGCGGCAAAGCATTGGTTCCGACTGCGAAACGGGCATGGCGACCTTTATCGCCAAAAATTTCAACCATCAGGTCAGAGGCACCATTAATCACTTTTGGCTGTTCGGAAAAACCATCAATGCAGTTTACAAAACCGCCCAGTTTGACACATTGGACAACCCGATCAAGATCACCGCCGCAGGCTGCTTTTACCTGTGCGAGAATATTCAAAGCGCAGATACGGGCACATTTTGCAGCTTCCTCAGTGGTGTAATCCGCACCAACTTTTCCCTGATACTGTATTTTTCCGTCTACGAAAGGCACTTGTCCTGAAACAAAAACCTGATTTCCCGAGACAGTGTAGGGGATATAGTTCGCCGCTGGTGCCGCCGCTTCTGGTATTTTTATTCCAAGTTCTTCGAGCTTCGCGTCTATTTGACCTGCCATTTATGCCTCCGTTTTGATGTCATTGTATTAGCCACCGGGGCGACCGCCACCGCCGTCTGTAATTCGAATGCCTACATTCTTCGTTTGTACATAATTAAGCAAGGCCTCTTGTCCTTTTTCTCGCCCATAACCGGATCTTTTTGTGCCGCCAAAGGGTGTTTCTATGCCACCGGCAAACCACTCATTGACGAACACCTGGCCGGCATCCAGTGCCTGAGAGGCACGCAGGGCCCGGCTGATGTCCCGGGTGAAGACGCCCGC
>JAESPT010000255.1 GCA_016765515.1 Sneathiella sp.
CAGGCTGATCCAAACTTTACCGGGTGGGGACGATGCCCGTCCAATATGGAAACCGGCACTTTTCTATTTGAAACTGTCAAACCGGGGCAGGTTCCGTTTAAAGACGGACGGATGATGGCACCTCATATCACTTTTTGGATTGTCTCTCGTGGGATTAACATTGGCTTGCACACACGGATGTATTTATCTGATGAAAATGCCGCGAATGAAATTGATCCTATTCTGACCCGTATTGAACACCAAAGTCGTATCCCCACACTGATCGGGACACGATCCGGCGATACTTATACGTTTGATATTCATATTCAGGGCGATAATGAAACCGTCTTTTTTGATATTTGAGGATATTTGAGGAATGGTAAAATTCCAGTCTTTGAAAGACGCTGTTGCTGAGAATTTATTTGATGGAGATACGGTCGCATTTGAAGGCTTTACCCATCTTATTCCTCATGCTGCAGCCCATGAGGCTATTCGCCAGGGACGGCAGGACCTAACGGTCATTCGGATGACGCCGGATCTGGTCTACGATCAGATGATCGGTATGGGAATGGTTAAAAAACTGATTTTCTCCTATGCCGGTAATCCAGGTGTGGGACTGCTGCGACGGATGCGTGATGCAGTAGAGAACCAATGGCCTAAAAAAATTGAATTAGAAGAGCATTCACATGCGGCAATGGCCAATGCTTATGAAGCGGGGGCCGCGGGACTACCTTGCGCCATTTTCAGAGGATATAAAGGCGCTGGATTAAAAGACGTAAATGCCAATATTCGCGAAGTGACTTGCCCATTTACAGGAGAAGTTCTAGCGGCTGTTCCCGCTGTAAAGCCGGATGTTACCTTTATTCATGCCCAAAAGGCCAATAAGCGGGGTGATGTTTTAATCGAAGGTATTATTGGCGTGCAGAAAGAAGCCGTGTTGGCGGCAAAGCGGGCGGTTGTGACAGTTGAGGAAATTGTCGATAATTTTGACGATGTTCACCATAATGCCTGCGTCCTTCCGCGGTGGACCGTAACGTCCATTTGTGAAGTTCCCGGAGGCGCGCATCCTTCCTATGCCCATGGATACTATACGCGAGATAATGCCGCTTATTTGGACTGGGATAAAATCGCGTCAGACCGAGATGTCTTTGCAGCATGGATGCAAAAGAATGTGATCGATGCGAATCCTGAAGTTTTTGCTGATCGCATTGCTACTTTGAGGGAGGCAAAATAATGGACCTTGATTTTACACCAAATGAAATGATGACCATTGCCGCTGCCCGGGCTCTTAGTAATGACGACATTTGTTTCGTGGGCATCGGTGCTCCTTCTGCGGCGTGTAATGTTGCACGTTTGACCCATGCGCCAGATATTACGTTGATTTACGAAAGTGGTACGATTGGCACGGCTCCCGATATTCTCCCCTTGTCCATCGGGGATGGTGAACTCTGTGATACAGCGGTTACTACGGTTTCAGTCCCCGAAATGTTTCGGTATTGGCTGCAAGGCGGACGGGTCACCGTCGGTTTTCTAGGGGCCGCACAACTTGATAAGTTTGGCAATATCAATACCACAGTCATTGGTGATTATGACAATCCGTCCATTCGTTTACCCGGAGGCGGAGGAGCACCTGAAATCGCTTCATCATGCGGTGAAATTTTTATCACTATGAAGCAGACAAAACGAGGCATGGTGGAAGCCATAGATTTCTTCACGTCATTTGGGCACGGAGCAGGCGGTAACGCCAGAGAGAAACTTGGGATCACCACAAAAGGGCCGAGCCTTCTAATTACTGATCTTGCTGTTTGGAAACCGGATCTTGAAACACGTGAATTCACGGTTACCTCCCTTCATCCCGGCGTTACGTTGGATAGGGTTCAGGAAACTTGCGGCTGGATGGTCAAATGTTCAGCAGATGTTGAAACAACGGTTCGGCCAACTGAGTTGGAATTGACAACGCTTCGTGATTTGCAGGCGCGAACAGATGCAGCTCATAGCGGCGCAGCGGCATAAGGATAAGGTGATGACAGTCTCTCCATTTGATCATCCCTATCTTTCTGGTTTGTTCGGCAATGAAAACGTAGTTCAGTTATTCTCGGCAGAGAATGAGATCCGTGAAATGTTGAACTTTGAAGCGGCCCTTGCTGCTGCAGAAGGAAAATATGGCATTATCCCGGCGCAAGCTGTCGATCCCATTGGAAACGCGTGCTGTTCTTTACGCATGGACTGGGAAAATTTACGGGACGGGACTGCCGCAGATGGCGTTGTTGTCCCGACCTTAATTCGTCAACTGCGATCCGCAGTAGGGGCTGAGTTTGGCGAGTATGTGCATTTTGGCGCAACCAGTCAGGATGCCATTGATACCAGTCTTATTCTCCGATTGAAAAAGCTGTTTCCAATTTTGGTTTCATCATTGAATGACATAATCGGTTTGATGGAACAGTTAGACCAGAAGTTTGGCACGAATGCGCTAATGGGCCGAACTAGAATGCAACGGGCGTTGCCGGTAACGGCCTCTCAAAGATTTGCCAGCTGGTCCTCGCCTCTTGCTAAACATCTTGAATCTTTAAATCAACTAGCTCCTAATTTGCTTCAGGTTCAATTTGGTGGTGCCGTTGGAAATCTGAATAAATTGGGCGATAAAGGGCTGTTGATCAAAGAGGAACTGGCCAATATTTTGGGAATTGAAAGTAAGAAGACTAGTTGGCACACAGATCGTCACACACTTGCTGATTTCTCAAATTGGCTTTCAATGGTGTCCGGTAGCCTTGGGAAAATGGGCCAGGATGTGGTTTTGATGGCTCAGAATGAAATTGGTGAAATAACGTTGAAGGATGGCGGTGGCTCCTCTGCCATGCCGCATAAACAAAACCCAGTTCAAGGGGAAGTCCTTGTAACGCTTAGCCGTTTTAACGCAGTACAGATATCTGCAATGCATCAAGCCCTGATCCATGAAAATGAACGATCAGGTTCTAGCTGGTCGTTGGAATGGATGATTTTACCGCAAATGGTTATGGCAACCGCGGCAAGTTTGAAGACGGCGAGTGCACTCTTATCTAATATTCAGGAGGTAGGGACAGGGAAAAACTGATCCATTTGGTTATGGATTAACGCAAAAAAGTAATTTTACATAAGGAAAAGGTTAGGGCACTATCCTACCTTCAAGATGTGGTGTGATGTGTAAATGCTCAAGAAAAACACTCTTCTTTTTGGCGTATAACAGGGCGTCAGAATTTTTGACAAAATAGGGAGAATAGTCATGAAAGCTATGAAGACAATAGGCGTTTTGGCGGCCAGTGCCGCTGCTGCACTGATAATGAGTAGCGCTGTAGATGCTGCTGAAATAACTTTGAAATTGCATCACTTCTTGGGCCCAAAAGCACCAGCACATTCGAAAATGTTAGCCCCGTGGGTGGAACGTATTGAAAAAGCGTCAAATGGCCGAGTTGAAA
>JAESPT010000256.1 GCA_016765515.1 Sneathiella sp.
CAGACATAAGGTTGCAGTCCGCTCAGGATTTCACAATTGGCAAATCGATGAATCATCACCCCATCAGAAAATGGACCGCTATTCTAATATTCAGGGTCCCAGGTAACATCCCGGTTCTTATTAGTCATTTTCCGCTGATTGCTTAGCCGATCAGAAGGTTGAAATTAAGTAAATATGAGAGAATATTTACCTTGTCGGCTTTATGAAATACAATCTGGGTTACTTTGACAATAAGGCGTACATGCTAGAACCGATGGAAAATCCTTTCGACGCAAAACTATTACCTTTGTCTCCGGGTCGGGCACTTGAAAAAAATGGTGCCGCTAGGGTGACTCGAACACCCGACCTACGCATTACGAATGCGGTGCTCTACCAACTGAGCTATAGCGGCACATATGGAATTTCGGCAACATAATCTGAACGTGCCCGTAGAGCAAGAAAATCATGGCACCGAAAAGCACTGGTTTTTCAGACCGAAGCCGTTATTTCCTCAACAACTTCCGGCTCCAGAACAGCCTGCAAATCCGCGCCCCGGTCTGCTTTTCGCCACGTGAACGCATCAAAGCTGTCACAGGACGGACAATGGGCGGACCAGGAAGTTTCCTGACGGCCGCAGGAGCCACATATCCACAAGGGATCCTGCGGCGCATCGGCACTTTTTAAAATCCAATTGCGGGCGGCAACCGCATCTGCATTGGCTTTCTCGTCCAAATCGGCGAGCAATCGGTAAATCGAAGAAGACGGGTCCGCTTGAGCTGCCTGATTGAGAAATTTGCGCGCCTGACCCCATTCCGACGCGCCAATGGACGCGCGGGCGAGAACAAGAGCCGTTTCCCGGTGATCAGGCTGAATAGCTGCAAATCTTTTAGTTGCCCGGGCATACCAGTCTTTCGGTGTCTCATTGGGAATCAGCGCCTGAACGGCGGCGGCAATATCCGGGTGCGGAGAGCGGCGCCAGGCATCAGCAATCACTTTTTCCCGTTTACGCCCCGCTTCCATAAAACTAATGGTCAGGACAGAGGCCGGAACAAATCCCGGATCCCGGTTATGAGCGGCAAGGATAAGCGTTTTTGCACCCTCCCTATTGCCCGCTTTTAATTTGCTCAGCGCCCGTTCATACCCAATAACCGCATGCAATCGAGCTACTTTTTCGCCGTTCGCTGCTTTGCCCCGGGCCATCCGATTGAGGATCATTTCAGCATCATCATAATGCCGGGCCTTCAGATAAAGCTCTAACAGCTCTTTTAACACCCATTCCGTGCCCGGTTTAAGCTGATCAGCGCGCTTAGCATGCTCCAGTGCCCGTTCTTCATTCTTGTCCGCTTTGGCCCGATTGATCAGTCCGCGTAACCCCAAAAATTCCGTCTCCGGGCGTTCGGTCATGCGGTCTTAATAAATCCCCGCGGCTCTGTCATCCTTATTAAGTTCAGCGGCTTGCGCTGCAAGAAGAAGGGTCATGGGCTCGCCGCTCAAATGCTTCTCAGCCTCGACCGCCGCGCGGCGGGCTTCATTGGCATCCCCGGCGGCAATCGCCACCATACCGCTGCTGAGTGCTTCCAGTCCTTTACTGCGGCGCCGGGCGGCAAAAGCACCGCCCAACCGGCCCGGTCCGGTGCGAAGCCACACGTAAATCCGGTACAACAGGGTGAGGAGAAGCGCCGAGATCAGGGCGATTGAGACAAGAACAATCACATTTGTCTCGACAACATAATTATCCCACCGGATAGCCACATTGCCAGGATGATCCGCAAGCCAGACACCGCCAGCCGCAAAAAGGGCAAACAGAACAAACAGGTAAATTGACCGTATCATAATCGCCCCCTATTTATTCGCTGTTGTGTTTTGAACGTTAAGCGCTGTCGCCTTCCCAAGCAATTCATTCAAAGAACGATCCACCAGTGCCCGTTTATCCGCGGCAACGATCCAGTTTACAGCAACGGCTGCGGGATCTCCGGTCAGGTCCTTCAACACTGCCGTCGCACCAGCAAGATCGTTGCTTTTCAATCTCGCTTCGGCGCGGGCAACAACCGCATCAACACTATCTCCTTCCAGGTCATCAACCCGGCGAAATTTAACCAGGGACGCAATATTGTGAAGCGTTTTGCCATACCAGGCTTCGCTGGTGGGCAAGCGGGAAGCCTGGGTGATATCATTGGCGATGATTGAGAATTCCGTGATCAAATCCTGGCGCGCTTTTGCCCCGGATTTTGCGATATCGCTCAGCCCCACAAGCTTTGGCTCCAGTGATTTGGGCGCTGCTGCCAAGGCTTGGCGTAATGCTCCTTCAAAAGGTTGATGCGCCCGGCTTTCACGGTGCAATTGTCCAAGAGCAAGAAGAACCAGGGCTTCCTCCCCATCTGATCTATTCGTTGCATCGGCAGCGATCCGTGCTTGCAGTACGGATGATAAACTACTGAGTTGATCCTTTTGCGCCAACGCCGTTGTTTGTGTGCTTGAAAGACCCTGACGGACAGAGGCAAGCTCTGATTTAAGTTGGTCCAATGCCGCTTGCAATCCGTTCAAAGAGGCAAGAACCTCCGGGGTTGGTTCAGAAGTCACCGACGCGGTCGGCGCTGTTGTGCTGACCGGCTCTGCAACTTTGATTTTTAAGAGTTGCTCTTTCAAGGCATCAATGGATGCACTTAAATTCTGACTATTGGTTTCTTCAGCTTGAAGCCGCTGAGCAAGTCTCAAACGTTCCAAACCAGATTTATCTGTCAAATCTGAGACTTTACCGTTCAGACTGGCAACCAGGTCGTTATTTTCCTTTAAGCTGGCGGTAATCGGTCCAAGATTTGTCGTATTCGATATGGCTGATCTATCCTTTAACGACTTTTCAACAGCAAGAAGACGGATCTCGAATTTTTGGTCTTCAGCAGCAATCCCAAGATATCCCTGAAGTATCTGCGTTGCTTCAGCCGGGATATACGGGCCGATTTTTGGCAGGATCAAAGGCCAGGCAGCCAGTCCCATTAGGAAGAAGACAACAAGTGCCAACGCAATCCGTCCCGCATTGGATTTTGCCGGCGTCGGTTGCACGACCTCTCCTTTTCCAGTGAGGGCATCGGGGAGAGGTTTCTTCACATCGGCGGCCGGTTTCACAGAAAAAGTCTCATCGGTCGCTCCCGTGTTTCCGCCCCTTGATTGTTCGGATTTACTCTCTTTATCGTTGCTTGGTGTCTTGGACACGTTTTGCTCCCTTGTCCTGTCAGTATCCATTTTAACTGTTCCCGAAACATTTGCTGATTTTACGGCAAGTTGTCCCAGTAAGCTCGCCTCAGTTGGGCTTGGTGCAATAAAGCTTTCCTTGAAGGGAAGGTCAGCGATCTCGACTGCTACATTATTGCTCAAACACCACGCTGTTACTCCCTTTAAATGAGGAGACAGGCCTTTATGTTCAATGATAGTCGCAAAAATCTTGGCTGTATGCGGCGAAAATAACACTACACCATCCAGTGTCTCGTCTTCCAGTGCCCTTATGGCATCTTTTTGAAAATCCGTTTCATCCACAGCGTCATAAAGGATTTCCCGGCGATAAGAGAAACCGGAATGTTCCAGCTTCACCTTTAAGTCTCCCGCAAGACGGGCACCACCAACATGAAGTAAATCCCCATCAGACTTAACCGCACTTTTGGTAATCAAGGCGGTTAATGTATCAACATCTCCATCAGCAGAAAGCACATTTTTAAATCCAGCTTCTTTAGCCGCTTCAGCCGTTTTTTCGCCGACTGCATATAAAGGAAGGTCTCGATTCCCAGTTCGTTTTATTAACCCCTCAATGCCATTAGCACTGGTCACTATAAAGGCCTGAACACCGTTAAGGGGTAACGGACCCGCCTCTCGAAATTCAATATGAAGAAGAGGGCAGAGCACAACGTCGTGGCCCATGGACGCAAGCCGCCTCGCTAACTTTTCTGAACTCTCTACTGGTCTGGTGATCAACAGTTTCATTGGGTTTTCTCGACGGTTAAGCGTTCCTTAAAATACGGGGCTAAATTTGAAAAGCTGGGAAATTCTCCCCAGCCATGTCCCTCAATTCCTTACCAAGACGATGCCCCAAAGCAATTGATCCCTTGAAATCACTTGTCCCGCTGACATCAAAGCGTTGCTTCCCGTCGGGACTGAGCAAACACGCCTTCAGTTCAATTGTATCCTCCCGGCTGACAACAGCATAACCGGCAATGGGAGTTCGGCAAGATCCATCTAACTCAGCAAGCATGGCACGCTCACAATTAATCCGCAGACGGCTTTCTTCATGATTTATCGCCGCCAGCAATTGGGCTACCCCCCAATCATCAACTCTATGCTCAATACCAATGGCCCCTTGGGCGACAGCGGGTAACATGTCTTCAATCTCAAGCGGATGGGTGATGACGCTTTCTTTTCCAAGCCTGTTCAGCCCGGCATAGGCCAGCAATGTGGCGTCAGCCTGGCCTTCAGATAATTTTCTAAGCCTCGTCTGTACACTGCCGCGAAAAAGGCCCACTTTCAAATCCGGGCGTTTGTTGAGAATCTGCGATTGACGGCGCAAACTGGACGTTCCGATCAAGGAGCCCGGCGCCAGATTCTGCAAGGAAGATCCATCTGCCGAAATAAACACATCGCGAGGGTCTTCCCGGGGTAATATGCAATCAATAACCAGCTTTTCAGGTAAGGTGGTTTCCATGTCTTTCATGGAGTGGACGGCAAAATCGATATCACTCCGCAAAAGTGCCTCTTCGATTTCTTTGACAAACAACCCTTTTCCGCCAGCTTCGCTCAAGGCTCGATCCTGAATCTGATCGCCCGTTGTCTTGATCACAACAATCTCAAGATTTTCTTCAGTAAGCTGATTGGCATGGGCTTTTAAAAGCCGTTCGCGGGTTTCATGGGCTTGCGCCAACGCGAGGGGGCTGCCTCTTGTGCCAATTCTATATTTTTTATGGGACGTCATATTGCGAGAATACCTATTCGATGATAGAGCCTTATTCAATTTGCACCGCTTTTGAACAGAAAACAAATGATTGTCCTCGGTCTGGAAAGTAGCTGCGATGAAACTGCTGCTGCTGTGGTTACGGCAGAAGGCAAGATTTTGTCAAATGTTGTATTGTCGCAGGTAGAAGAACACGCCCCTTTTGGCGGCGTGGTTCCTGAAATTGCGGCTCGCGCCCACGTGACTCAAATGGACCGGCTGGTAGCTCAGGCGATGAAAGAAGCGAACAAGAAATTTTCAGACCTTTCTGCCGTTGCCGCGACCGC
>JAESPT010000257.1 GCA_016765515.1 Sneathiella sp.
GAAAAAACGGCGCAGGACAAAATGGTTGCCAGTGCAAGGCCGCCGGGAAACGGGGTTGCGAGGGTTGAAATCAAATCGATCAGTCTTTTGGCGATTTGACCTTTGGTCATGATATTGCCGCACAAGATAAAGAGTGGAATGGACAACAGGACTTCTTTATCCAGACCAATCCACATATCTTCGACGATATATTGGAGGATACCGTCCCCATAGAAAAAGTGAACATAAGCGGCAACGCAAAACAGAATAAGAACCAGATTTTGCCGTAAAATCAGCAATATAAAAGGCAGCACTATTAAGCCTAAAATTGTCAAATCTCTTCTCCCGTAGCGAGGGGATTCAACTTAAGAAGGGGGAGGACAGCATGGGCAAAATAGCGAAGGGACACGGAAAGAAACGTGTAGGGGAGAATGAGTTGTATGGGCCAAAGAGGCCAATCCAGAACCGGTGCGACATCTCCATTATCATAGGTTTCCCAGACGAACAGGACAGCTAGATAAAACAGCCCTCCATATAAAATCGCGGAAACCAGATCAGCCAACCGGTTTATCCCCTCTTCCATTTCGGGGGGGATCACAAAATCAAGGAGACGAGGTCGAATGAGACTATTGTCAGCGGCGGCGAGGGCCATTCCCAGAAACCCTGCAATAATGGCGGCGTAAACTGCAAATCTGGGAGCCCCCCAAATGCCATGCTGAAACACTTCTCGTCCAATGATATCAGCAAGGAGGCTAATCGTTGCAGCCCCATAAGCGAGAGTTGTTACGCCTGCTTCAATTTTGTACTGAACGCGCAACGCTCGCTCCACCACCAGCATTCAATAGTCCCCCGAATAAAGAATTGTTATCCTTGGCATGCTTGTTTTGCCTGTTGGATTTTCTGATAGGTCGCTTTGGCTTCGCCGCCTAAGGCATCAACCAATTCCAGGCGGGTATTTTTTGCCAAGCGTTGCATTTTTTCCATATCATCGCTGGATAATGTCACCAGATTCCCGCCATCTTTGACAAATTTTCCCAGCAAGGCTTTTTCAACAGCACGAACCTTTGTGCGGAGTGCATCTGCCGGCAACTGTGCTTTCAGGATCTGTTCTTTCTCGGCGGCGCTAAACTTCTTCCAGACTTTTGCACTCATCAAGACCAATCCCACTTGATGGGAATGGTTGGTGGCAAACCACGTTGGTGCAATTTTGCTAAATCCCATGGCCGTATATGCAATTCCGGGAAGATCCGCGCCGTCCACCAGACCTGTTTGCAGCGCTGAGGCCACTTCAGTTATGGGGAGAACAACCGAATTAGCCCCGAGTGAGTTCGCCGTAATGGAAGAGGCTTTCGTCGGGGCAACTCTCATTTTCGCTCCGACCAGATCCTTGAGTCCCGTGATATCCTTCGTTGACGCATATCCCATTTTCCCCACTTCAGTCCAACCCAGGAGGATAAGGCCTTTAGCCGCAAATTTTTCTTCAAAGAAGGTTGTTAAGTGATTGTCGAGAACACAATCGGCCTGTGCTGTATCCTTCCACAGGTAGGGGGCAGCCAGAAGCGCAATTTCAGGAACAACAAGACTGGCAGCTGTATTGGAAAAACTGCCCATTTGAACGCGGCCCCTAACAACTTGGCGGATCACATCCTGCTCATTGCCAAGCTGACCGCCAGGAAAGACATTTACTTTAATTGTGCCATTTGTTGATTTTGCAATGGAGGCAGCAAGTTCATTTGCATGAGCGGTCCAGGGTGTTTTGGCGGGAGCGGCCAAGGCATATTTCAAGGTTATTTCTGCCTGTACTGCGTTTAATGTCCACAATGGACAGACTGTCATCAGCAGAATCTTTAAACCAGGTACCTTCATAAGCGTCTCCCCAAGTTTTATTTCGGCAATTATATATTATTAGAATAATATAATAAGTACTATTTATTAGTGTGTAGCGCGTAAATTATATTCACATATTCAATTACTAAATTCATATAAGTAATTGAAATTATTAAAATAAAAGAAATTTTCTGACCTTGCTTCGAAAAATTATCATTGACATATAAGGTGATTCTAAGTCATAACCATAATCACGATTATAGTTTTTGCAAGACTTATATAATATTTGAAGGGCTGTTGTGTCGTTCTTCTTCAAGAAGTATTCTTATTTACGGATGAATGGTTGGTTTTATGGTGAGTGGTCGGACTGAATGGCATCTTAATACGGCAATTAAAGGGGTTAAACCGGCCTTTCAGGGACGGAGCCGTCAGCGACGAAATGAATTGATTGATGCTGGTATTCAATTGCTGTGCGACAAAGGAATCGCTGACATATCCATTGAAGAGCTGTGCACTGAATGCGGGTATTCCGTTGGAACATTCTATAGCCGTTTTGACGATAAAATCAGTTTTTTCAAAGCGGTTCAGGAAGCCGCTGTTACTGAAATGTTGCGTTTGATAGATGAAGGCATTGGCGGCGAAAAATGGAAATCCGCGCCAGCAGAGGAAATTTTTGCCAGAGTGGTTAATCACACCATTGATATTCTGACAAGCGATATACGCGGGGTTGTCATAGAATCTCTTATAATATCCCGAACATCGAAAACGACGTGGGAGCCCATACGTCTATGTGGTCGTCGCATGGCAGAAATCCTTATCGAAACACTGAAAGACAAGTTTTTGGAGGAGGACCCGGAGACAAGTCGGGAATCTATACTTTTTGGAATGCAGATGTTCTTTGGCACGTTGATTCAAGCCATTCTAAACGATCCAGGACCCGTCAAACTGAAAGATCCGCTGCTTCGGGAAAACCTGACCCGAATGTTGTGTCTCTACGCCAGGTTAAAACCTGAAAACACCCCGTAAATTCTATCTGTCTGTATTGCAGGGACACCATTCGAACAAAAACGTCATACCAAAAATAACAATAATTTTAAGGGAGATAAGAGATGAGTTCAGAATTCCTTTATTTTGATGTAACACCGTCGACGCCCACCCTTGGGGCGACGATTAACAACGTTAATCTGGCTGAAGATAATCCCAAGGAGCTGTTTGAAGAACTGAAAGAGGCCCTTCATAAATACAAGGTCATTTTCTTCAGGGATCAGGATATTTCTGATAATAAATTCTTGGAATTGGGCCGTCATATGGGGAAGCTTGAAATTCACGAGTTTTTTGCCAAGGTGAAAGACCATCCTGAAATACAGATCATTGCGACAAAGGGCGGGGATACGGGAACAAACCGCTGGCATTCGGATGTAACCTTTCGGCCAAATCCGTCTGCTGCCAGTATTATACGCGCGCGCGACATTCCGCCAGAGGGCGGCGGAGATACCCTGTGGATGTGTTGCAATGCGGCCTATAACGGTTTGTCCGATCCCATAAAGGAGTTACTTCTGAAAGTGGAGGCTATTCATGACATGCGGTTTGGCATGACGGGATATGTCAATTCTGAAGCTGTTGAAAAAAATGCCCGGGAAAATCCGCCGCGAACCCATCCGGCGATTATCGCCCATCCGGAGACAGGGGCTCCCCTGTTATTTGTGAATTCCATCTGGACGTCAGGGTTCGACAAATTGACGAGGGAAGAAAGCGGAATGCTGCTCAATTTCCTGTATGAGCATGTAAAAAGACCTGAATTCAATGTGCGTTTCAAATGGGAGCTGAATTCCATCGCCATCTGGGACAATCTGGCAACCCAACACTACGCTTTAGGGGATTATGAGTATGACCGGGTGATGAATAGAATGATTGTGGATGGTGTGGCGCCAGCTGCTTTTGATCCACAATCAGCAACGGCTCGATTAAAATCAGTTTTATGTAAGGCATCAAAGCCATTCTACGGGATAAATCTAACTCATAAAATTAATGGGGGACGTTATGTTTAGAGTTTTATTTCTTTCAATTTTTTTTCTCACAGTAACTTCATGGTCCGTACTTGCTGCGCCGGTTAATTATGATGAAGCTATCCACGGAGATCTCGATGACAATCAGTTCACCTTGGATGTGGGGTCAAATATCGTTTCAGGAACTGTCACGATACAACCCTATGACGATCCTAGTGACCCCTTTTATGTGGTTTTGCCAACAGGGCTCGTGATCAACGCGATTACCCTTGACGTATTGGGCGTCAATGCAAGTGATGGATCAGAGTCGAGTTCTCTCACATTCGGCGGGTATGTGGAGACAACGTCACCTCAGTTAGAGTGGTTTATCGATGATAATATAAAATTAAAGGATACAGCCATATTTTCATTTCTGAATTCACCTCTTTTTCCGGGCCAATATGGTGTCTCCCCAAATTTTAATGCGAGTGGTTTTGAGACAGGGGACTTGAGTGTTGATTATCGCTGGACCTTCGACGTTTATCAAGTCTCAAGCATTCCGCTTCCCACGACTTTACCGCTCTTTGTGAGCGCGCTTTTCATAATGGGTGCTGTTGGTTGGAAACGCAGGCAAAAGGTTGATGCTAATATGTGAGTTTTGACGATGACGTCGCGAGGGTAGGATACCTCCCCTCACATTCATCAGTCTGCGGCAAAGCAATAGAGTA
>JAESPT010000258.1 GCA_016765515.1 Sneathiella sp.
GGCTGCACCGCAGATCGAAGAGCCTCTAAATCACCGTTGGGAACAAAAGTTGTCTCAATGCCCCACTCTTTTGCGTAGGTCAGCAACCAATTTCGTAGAGCCCAATACATGACCTCTGGCGCAATAACATGATCGCCAGGCTTCAAGGCTTGAAAGACGCTGATGGCAGCCGCCATTCCAGAAGAAAAAAGGAGCGCTTCCGTCCCTTTCTCGAGAGTTGCCAGAACTTGTTCAGGCTGATCGTAATTGGGATTATGGTCGCGGGTGTAGACACGACCAGACGGATAGCTGTTATCTGCTTCGCGCTCATAAGTCGTACTTGGGAAGATTCCGGGGATGACGCCCTTATGCATCTCATCCATCCAACCAAGCCCCTGAGCCACAATCGTCTCAACATTCTGAGTTGTCTTTTTTTCCGTCACTTTATACCTCGCTCACAAATTTCAGCTGCATACGTCATTCTACAAATCTCTTTTATCCGGCGATACAAACTTTGATGTCTCAGGAAAGGTATTTCCAATGAATAAACTGAAAGATCTGTTAGACCTTATTAATGATATCCGGGCGGAAAACAATACACCGCCCTTAATTTCCAATAGTGAACTCAACCATGCGGCCGAAATGCACGCCGCCTACATGTTACAGAATAATATTCTGTCACATACTGGCCGTAAGGGCAGCAGTTTTGATGAGAGGATCAAAGACACCGGCTACTCCTTTTTATCTGCTGCCGAAAACGTCGCCTTCGGTGCAGCCACAGAGAAACGTGTTTTTAAACTCTGGATAGACAGCCCTCCGCATAAAGAAAACATACTTAACCCCACTTTCACGGAAATAGGCATCGGTGTTGCGCCTGAATTGGAGACCTCATCAAATAACGCGGACCGATACTGGTCCCTGTCCTTCGCCAAACCGGTTCCACAGGTTGAAAAAGGTTCCGGGTCAATTCTGGTCGCGGAACCTATCTCTGTCGTACCGAATCCGATTAAGGATCCATTTTAACGGCAAACATTTCAGCCTGCCGTTAGCACTGTAGATTAACTCAATTTCCGAAGACGTTTGATCAAGCTAGAGGTGTCCATACGTCCACCGCCCATGGCCTGAACATCGCCATAATACTGGTCGACAAGAGCGGTATTGGGGAGACTTGCACCAATCTGATCTGCCGTATCAAGGCAGATTCCCAAGTCTTTTCGCATTCAGTCGACAGCAAAGCCAAAACCAAAGTCATCTTTGATCATCGTTTTGTAGCGATTTTCCATTTGCCAGCTTTGAGCGGCTCCCTTGGATATCACTTCAATTACTTTTTCAGCATCAAGCCCCGCTTTTTGAGCAAAATGTATGCCTTCTGATAGTCCTTGAACAACACCTGCGATACAAATCTGGTTGACCATCTTGGTCAATTGACCAGCGCCTACATCGCCCATTCGCATGCACGCTTTAGAATAAGCATCAATAGGTGTCTTTGCGCGGTCAAAGTCTATCTCTGATCCACCGCACATAACGGTCAGTACACCATTTTCAGCCCCGGCTTGCCCGCCTGATACTGGGGCATCAACAAATCCGATCCCTTTGCCTGCGCCAATTTCAGCGATCTCACGAGCGACTTCAGCTGAGGCTGTTGTATGATCGATAAAAAGCGTTCCAGAACCCATTCCGGCAAAAGCACCGTCATTTCCTAAAACAACGCTGCGAAGATCATCATCATTACCGACGCAGGCCAGGACTATGTCAGCGCCCGCAGCTGCTTCACGAGGGGTTGGCGCAAATTTACCGCCATATTCACCGACCCATTTTTCCGCTTTAGCCGTTGTCCGATTATAAACCGTAACTTCATAACCCGCTTTTTGAAGGTAACCTGCCATAGGATATCCCATAACACCCAAGCCGATAAAGGCTGCTTTTTTGCTCATCTGAACGATCTCCCTGAAACATGTTTTTATTTCTTGTAACGGCTCGCAACCTTTGAGGGAAGGTCAATTTTCTATCTGCATTCACTTCGTGACATCGATTGGCTTCTTCTCTTAGTATGACAACAAGATGATTTATACAAATGGGGAAGAATATAGATGAAATGGGTTCTAAGAGGAGCAGTATTGATCATCGCCGTTTTTCTGGTTGTTGGAGGTAGCGGATATCTCTACTTGCGAGGATCTTTACCGCAATTAGACGGCTCTATATCTGTAAAAGGTATTTCTGGTCCCGTTGAAATCACACGCGACAAATCAGGAATTCCCCACATAGAAGCAGATAGTCTAGAAGATGCAGTTTTTGCATTAGGCTTCGTTCATGCCCAGGACCGGTTATGGCAAATGGAAACCAACCGCCGTATTGGTGCCGGGCGCTTATCTGAAATTATGGGTGAAGCAACCCTTGGAACAGACAAATTCCTGAGAACACTGGGGGTTTATCGTTCCGCAAAGAATACCTTTAACGCCTTGGATACAGAAACAAAACAGCAGATGCAGGCCTATGCTGACGGTGTGAACGCTTTTCTGAAGCAAAGAAGCGGCCCGCTGCCTCCCGAATTTCTGATTTTGGGCGTATCGCCAGAACCATGGACACCGGTAGATTCTGTTGTTTGGACAAAGATGATGTCCTGGGATCTCAGCAAAAACTGGTCTCGTGAATTGGAACGCATGCAACTGCTCTCAATTATGTCCCCCGAACAGGTGATGGAAATTCTCCCGCCCTATCAAGGTGAAAAAACCGTCCCGCTCCCAGATTACAAAGATGTATTTGAAACGGCTTCTTTAGACATAAAGACTTTAGTTGCGATGGCCCCTGAGCCGCTTCCTGAAGGGGCCGGATCGAATAACTGGGTTGTGTCGGGCGCGAAAACCGAGACGGGCAAACCTTTGCTTGCCAATGATCCTCATCTTGGTTTAGCGGCACCGGCACTGTGGTATTTTGCCCATATTAAAACACCCGACTTGAGTGCGATTGGCGCGACCTTGCCTGGTGTTCCGTCGATTATTCTTGGACGCAACGAAACCATTGCCTGGGGATTTACCAATACAGGGCCAGATGTTCAGGATCTATTTATCGAAAAAATTAATCCTGATAACCCAAAGCAGTATAAGACGCCTAAAGGATGGGCCGATTTCGAAATCAGGGAAGAAACAATTAAGATCAAGGATCAGGAACCCGTAACATTTTCTGTCCGATCCACACGACACGGCCCCGTAATTTCCGATGCCCATAAACGGGCCAATTCCGCAATCCCCGAAAATCATGTTCTTGCATTTGCCTGGACGACGTTACTTGCTGAAGACAAAACACCGGAAGCTGCTGCCAAAATGATGCGGGCAGAAAACTGGGAGGATTTCAAAGAAGCCATTCGGGCATTTACCAGCCCGGAACAAAATATGCTTTATGGTGATGTGAATGGCAATATCGGATATTATGCCCCAGGGCTTGTCCCTATTCGAACGACGGAAAACTTATCCATGGGCCGTCTTCCGGTGCCGGGATGGATAGAATCCAATGATTGGATTGGTTTTATTCCGTTTGAGGACCTACCCCATCTCTATAATCCACCTTCTGGAATGTATCATACTGCTAACGAAAAAATAGTTCCTGATAACTATCCGTATTTTATTACGGCTGACTGGGCACTTCCGTATCGCTCAGCACGAATCAAGGAACTTCTGAGCCAGGAAGAAGAACACAGTGTTCAAACTTTTATGGGTCTCCAGTCAGATGTCACATCTCTAATGGCCATCGAATTTTTGGAAATACTTCTGACAACCAATGCCTTAGATAATTTATCACGAGATGCCCTGATCGGCTTGTCCACATGGGATGGGCGGATGACCAGGGAAGATAACCGCCCGTTGATTTTTAATGCATGGATGCGTGCTTTAAGCCGAGCAATTTATGCTGATGAATTAGGTGATTTATTTTCGCCATATTGGAAAATACGTCCCATTTTCCTTAAAAGAGTTTTGCTCAACAAAGGGGGAATGGAGTATTGGTGCGATGTAAAAGCGACAGAAAAAACGGAAAACTGTGACGAGATCCTTCAACAATCTCTGCAGACAGCATTAGCGGACCTTGCTCAAAGATATGGAAGCGATATGGACAACTGGACTTGGGGAGAAGCACATTTCGCACATAGTGATCATCTACCGTTCAGCCGTGTGACTGGATTGAGAAATCTTTTCGATATCAAAGTCCCGTCCATGGGAGACAGCTTTACGGTTAATGTTGGGCGAAACCGCTTAACAGATGACAATCAACCTTTTGCCAATACGCATGCAGCCTCCCTACGGGCCATCTACGATTTCTCCGATTTGAACAATTCCCGTTATATTCATTCCACGGGTCAATCTGGCAACATCCTGTCACCTTTCTATGATGATATGGCTGAAGATTGGTCCAACATGAAATACCTGAAAATGACAACATCAAAAGCGGACTATTCGCAAAATGCTATTGGTGTATTAACCCTTGTTCCCAATTAGCGCTCACTCTGCGCCATACGGTTAAACATTCGCAGTATCCGGTAGGATGCTGAAAATATTCTGTTTGTATAGATCACAGGTTAAAGAATTGGGAAATTTCCTTTGTGGAAAAGGAGCGCACTATTCTCCACTTCAGAAATCACATTTGTCACCTCACAGACAAAGATAAGGTGATCGCCCGCTTCATGGTAGCATCGATTTTACATTCGAATATGGCTAAGCATTCTCTAAATATAGGAC
>JAESPT010000259.1 GCA_016765515.1 Sneathiella sp.
CCTGCGCCGGTATGATGGTTATCAATTCAGAGAACCAAATTTTTGTCGGCAAACGCATTGATATGCCTTCCGATCATTGGCAGATGCCTCAAGGAGGCATCGATGAGGGTGAAGCTTCTGAAGAAGCGGCAAAAAGGGAACTCCTCGAGGAAATTGGTACCAATAAAGTAGAGCTACTGCATGCGCTTGACGATTGGCTGACCTATGACTTGCCGGATCATCTTATCGGAAAGATTTGGCAGGGAAAATACCGGGGACAGCGGCAAAAATGGTTCTTATTCCGTTTTACTGGAAAGGATTCTGACATACAAATTGCAACGGAGCATCCGGAATTCTGTGACTGGAAATGGACGAATTTAAACAATCTTGTGGAAGAAATCGTTCCTTTCAAAAAAGAACTGTATGGAATCATTACGGAAAAATTCAAATCTTATCTGTAAAATCACAATAATCGGTATTCGAGCATACTCAAAATACGCATGTTCCGCTTTTCTGAACACTATCGTAACAAGATATAGTGGGTCGAGCTCAATTAGATCCCAACTTCAATTTAACCTGTTGTTTTATCGAAATGTTTCCGCATATACTTGTTAATGTTTTGTTAACGATAAAAATTAATTTATTGTTAACCATAACCTCCAGTTGGGGAAATGCGGTTAAATAACCTGTATTTTTAAATGGTTCGGAAGTGTAACGAACAGTAACGAACAGTAACAGCAAAGTTAAGCACTCAAAGAGTCCCGTAAATTATTGCTGATTGTAGCTGAATAGTGAGAGTAAGATGAAACATTACGAAGAACTCACAGGGAGTAAAGGCAAACGAGTTTATTATCGGGCGGAGAGATTTAAGGCCTCCGTTCTCATGCGAGACATCTCCCCTGTTATTGATGTTAATAATCAATCCTTTGAACTTTTTGATCTAAGTATGAGCGGATTAAGTTTTGTCGATCCAAAACATGGCGGATGGATTGATGAGTTTAATAAGGACTTTCCTGTTTCCTTGAAATTGGGACCCAACGAAATTTTTCAGGGACACGGTAAAATCTGCCGCGTTGAACCCCATGAGGGTAGACAAAAAATTGCCGTGGAGCTCACCAAAGGCTACCTCAACATTCAGGATATTCTCGAACATCACGATGAGCTAGCCATGCAAAATCATTTGCAGACCGGTTTGAAAGATATGTCTGCTGATGTTCCATCTGGCTACAAATCAATTGTCTCAGATGCTGTTTATATGCTCCGCTCCGTTCGGGATACACTGGAGAAAATAGAAAAGGAACTTCCTACAGAGACTCCTCGTCACAATGAACGCATTCTGGAAGTTATCCTTGCATGTGAACAAAATGCCCATGCCCGCTGGAAGGATATCTCGAAACGAGGAATGCTAGAACTCAACAGAATGCGCGGAAACAAGCACGCATTTGAAGCGGCAAAGCACTATACGGAAAAGACCCTGACACCGGAATTAATGGGAGGGAAGAGCTGGCAGAGGGCCTACGAGAAACCCCTAGGTTATCCCGGTGATTATGAAGTCATGAACTTTGCCTACAATCTGTCCATGATCGGAGACACAGCCTACGAAAAGCTCTGTCATCGACTGGGCACATCAACAGGTGAATTCATTGCCACCCGAATGACTATGGTAAAGCAGAAAATCGCTGAACTCACCTCATTGGCCGCTCAGCAGGGAAAAACAGACTATAAAATTACCAGCCTCGGGTGCGGCCCTTCGCAAGAAGCCGTCAATTTCCTAAAAGGTCATGTCCTTCCTCTGTCTGTGCACTTCACCTTGATTGATCAAGACCATGATGCACTGGCTTACGCCTATAAGAACTGTTACCCGGAAGTGTCTAGGCTGGATGGCCGCGCGACAGTGCGCTGTCTGCATGCGACTTTCCTGGAATTTCTGGCGACAGGGAATCTATTCAAGAAAATTGAATCACAAGACCTGATCTATGCTGTTGGCCTTGTCGATTACCTGTCTGATAAGCGCGCCAAGCGCATGGCCTGCGACTTGTATGAAAACCTGAAACCAGGCGGTACAATGATGATCGGAAGCATGCGCGATTCTGATGCCAGCCTTGAATGGCAAGTGGAATTTGTCACGGACTGGCAATTAGAATATCGGGATGAGACTGAAATGCTGTCTATGACGGAGAAATTGCCCTCAACTGCGATGAGAGAAGTTGTCGTTGATTCCACAGGTCATTGCCACATTTTGGTTATTACAAAACCAGTTTAGAACTCACTGTCCGGGCCTAGCCCTGAGCGACCTGTTTCTGATGTTTCGCCTGAAAGCTTGACTGGTGGCGTTCAGGTGGAAAACTGATATGCACGTGGCACCCTTGTCCCAGCGCGCTCTCAAGGGTTATGCTGCCGCCATGTAACTCCATCACATTCTTGGAGAGGGGGAGGCCTAGTCCCGTTCCTTCATAGGAACGCGACAGACTGCTTTCTATTTGAACAAACGGAGCAAAGACCCGTTCAATATTCTTGGGCTCAATGCCAATTCCCGTATCCACGATCAAAACATTGAGAGCACCGTTTTCCGATTGATCAAAGCCGATGGTGACGGAACCGCCTCGCGGCGTAAATTTTATCGCATTGGACAGGACATTCAAAAACACCTGAGAGAGAAGACGCGCATCTGCGAAAACCACTTGATCGCTTGACGGAATATCAAACGCGATACGAACCCCATTTTGTGCCGCTTTATCCCGCAGGATCCGTAAACTGGCATTGATCGTATCAATAAGCGACACGTCCTGTTCCTGCAGAGTCAGTTTACCCGCTTCCGCTTTGGAGAGATCGAGAATATCATTGAGGATGCTCAGCAAGTGCTGTCCACTGACTTTGATATCCTGCGAGTATTCTTTGTATTGCGGCGTCCCCAGAGGCCCGAACATTTCCTTTTCGAGAATTTCTGAAAACCCGATAATCGCATTGAGCGGTGTTCTAAGCTCGTGACTCATAATAGCAAGAAATTCAGATTTCGCATGATTAGCCGATTGTGCTTTCTCGGCAAGATCATCACTTTTCTGACGCTCTTCATCCAAGAGCTCCATATTGATGAAATCTCTTCGCTGAGCCAACTCCTGAAAGTAGGCCGCGAATACACCCATTCCAGATGCTGTCAGAAGAAAGAAATCATTGGCCAGAAGAATATCCAGAGGAATTGGATTGAGCCAAACTGCTGACACATGATAAGAGGCGATCAAAAACACCGTGACAAAGGTAGCAGAAAGAAAACGGGTCGGAGGCAGGCAACAACAAAAAATGATAAGCGGAGAAAGGCCCGCATAGTATAAATAATTACCGGGTTCATTTGCAATTGCCGTCATGGCAATGATACCCAAACCTGCAACTAGCATACAAAGAGCGGCGCCAACTTGTGCAATCTTTGGATAATATTTTGTATGGGTTAGCGCAAAGGTAACGAGTATTACAGGCGCTGCGATAAGTAACCGAATACCGATCGCGATTTCGAAAACTTCAGGTATCACATAATAGTCGAGTATTCCGAAGCTGAGATAGAGGACAAGTGCAGATAGGAGCGACACGCGCATCACGACCAGTGATTTCGCAATTGCTGCGTCGTTATAGTCACTCTCTACCTGACTATCGACAAATTGCAGTGAAATTCTGCTCATTGCCGTTCCGTTCACAACGGATTCAATAGTCTTTAGGTTACCTAAGAATTGCAAAATTCCCGCCAAAAATACAAAGACTTACATAGTTTTCACGGCTGGACGCTACTATAGAAGTGGTAAAAAAATAGTTAACAGCCTCATATTAGAGAATACACTGAGGCGCATGAGATGCTTAAACATTAGATATATTCAATTTCACTCATTATCGAAGAACATATTATTTCTTTTTCTTTGGAATATCGTTTTCATTTTTCAAATCGACCAGATTTTTAGGAAAACTCAGTCTATTTAACTCACTTATCAGCACTACAAATGTTCAGCATATGTTGACCAATGATCCGTTCAAACTTGCCCCCGACCAGCAGCTATCATACACTTTACAAACGAGACGAGAAATTTTCTTCAGTGGGTAGGGTAATCTGTATGAGTAAGACCGGCAGCCGAATTTCCCATTTTGCGAATATTCTTCTTATCCTGATTGTTCCGCATCTGCTTTGGATCTCGATGATCCCGTCCTTATTCTTCGGATTTTGGAATATAGCAACGCCTGTCATTCTGGTTTTTGTGATCACACCAATACTGGACATCTTTTCTTCTCCCAGTCGTAAGGTACCTCATGAAAACCAGCTGGGTGTTACGACAACAGCTTTTTTGAAGATTTCCCCCCTTCTTTATGTCCTTTGTTTTTCAACTCTTTTCGTCTTTCAAATTTACATGGCGATACAACTAGATGCCTGGAATTTTGTCGTCAGTGCCGTCTCATTTTCCGTCATGGGAACAATCCTGATTGCTGCAGCTCATGAATTAATCCACAAACGGCAGAGAGTGTCACGCGTCGCGGGAGAGTTTGTCTTCGTCATGTTTGGATATTGGCATTTTCCATTGGCACATATTCATAACCACCACGCGTTGGTTGCAACAGATGCGGACAATCATGCACCGGGCAAAGGGCAGAATTTTTGGCGATATATGATGGAAGCCTATCCAAAGGCGGTATCCTTTAGCTATCGGTTGTTAAAACAACGCCAATCCAAGGGCCAAATTTCATCCGCAAGGTTCACTTGTTTACTGACGGCCTATCTCTGCACGCCAATCGTGTTAGCCACAGTGGCTTTTTCTTTCGCCGGGCCAATTGGGCTTATTTTCTATGTCTCAGTCGCTATTTTCTCGCTTCTGTTTGCCGAAGCTGTTTTTTATATCCAGCATTATAATGTAAAGCGGAGGCGGGATGAGAGAATTGCCGCCCATCATTCCTGGGACAGCGACCACCGATTTTCCAATTATCTAACATTCATGGTACAGCGGCATGGGGATCATCATTTGAAATGGGGGCGAGATTATTATCTTTTACGCGCCCATCAGAACAGCCTCTATCTTCCGCTTGGCTATCCGCTCATGCTTGTTTTAGCTCTTATACCGCCCGTTTTCTTTAAAGTCATGGATCCCAGGGCTGAGGCGCTGAGCGACACGGAAGAACAATTGTCCCAAACCTAAATTTCTTCGATTCAAATAAGGTCAAAGCGGAAAAGCAGCATATAAAAAATTCACGCAAAAAAAAGAGCCTATCAAGGATAGGCCCTTTTCTAATCAATCTGTATTTGGAGATTAACCTAAAGCTTCAAAAAGCTGCTCCAAATGATCTTTGTTTTCTTGAGCTTTGCGCCGGACTTCATCATCCTTGGCATCCTCAATATCTTCATTTACGTCCTGAATGCGTTGTTCCAGGTCACTGCGACTCAAGTCAGCAACATAAATCGCTTCTTCAGCAAGAACCGTTATTTTGTTGTCAGCAACTTGTACAAAGCCGCCATTCACAAAAATTCGTTCTTTTTCATTATCTCCTTCATAGATAGAGATAACGCCCGGACGCAACGATGAAGTAACAGGGACATGCCCGGCCATAACCGCAAAGTCACCTTCCGCACCGGGTACGACTACCATTTCATAGTCTTCCGATAGTAAAAGCTTCTCAGGTGACACCAGGTCCATGGTTACCAATTCGGCCATTGTTCGCTCTCCTTCAGAGGCTACTTACGCAGCTTCTGCTGCTAACTTAGCAGCCTTTGCTTTCACATCGTCAATACCACCACACATATAGAATGCGGCTTCAGGAAGATCATCATACTCGCCGGCAACAATCGCTTCAAACGCATCGATTGTATCTTCGAGTTTAACAAACTTACCAGCAGTACCTGTAAAGACTTCAGCAACATGGAAAGGCTGACTGAGGAAACGCTGGATCTTACGGGCGCGAGCCACGATCATCTTATCGTCTTCAGACAACTCGTCCATACCCAGGATAGCAATGATATCTTGCAGAGATTTATAAGTCTGCAAAATTTCCTGCACCTGACGGGC
>JAESPT010000260.1 GCA_016765515.1 Sneathiella sp.
GATCTCGTCGGATAAATCTTACAAATAAGGGAAGAAAACTCTGGCTGACCATTACCCCTCTTATCAGTAACTTCTATGAAGAAGCACTGGGCAACCTCTCCTATGATGATCGGGTATCCTGCGTCCACTATCTAAACAAGCTGCTGGAAACCATGAAAAAAATGGATGAAATACAAGGCTAGCCCATTGCTTATAGGTTACTATTTTTTGAACTAGTAATACTCGTTTTTCGAAGTATCCCCGGCATTAGAAGTCGATTGAGATCACAAGCCCTTTTGCAAAACGATATCAGTCGAATTTTTTATATTATTATCTTGTTCCAGCGCCTCAAGAAGGCTCTTCCTTATTACAAGCAGATTATCCATAAGTTGCTGTGAGACATCCTCATTCAGACCCGCAAATGCAGTCTCGTTTACCTGTATTCCACAAGCTGTCATAATACGTCCAATTGGCTTAGCTTCTGCCTTCAGAACAACACGCCTAATCCGTCGATCCTCTTCATCTATGTGACGTTCAACAAGCCCCCTCGCCTCCAGTCTTTCTACAAGGCCGCCAACGGTTACCGTTCCGATATCCATTCTCCTGGCAATCTCCTTTTGCGGTAGATTATCTTCTACAAAAAGATGCGCCAAGACCCACGCCTGAGAGGTTGTCAAACCATGAGGTGCTAGCATTCGATCGAATAATCGTGCCCTGAAACGAGCAATATCACTAAAAACAAATCCAGCTCTGTGGTCTTTATAGTCCATTCTTCACAATCTCTTTAGAGGGCAGGAAACTTTGCTTCTACACTATTTTTTGTCACGCTATCATTATAAATTGAATCAAGAGTGACGTGGTTATTACCTAATAATAAGCTTGCGTATTAATTTTGAAAAGAGTAATTTGTATCACTGTCTGAGGTTGCTTTTTGCCTAATAAAAAAGAAAAAATGGTAAAATATAATCCGGCAAGTAGTAGGGGTGCAGTTTTTACATTCGATTCCTATTGCGGAGATATAGAACTGGTGTGAGGCGAAGTGTGAAATTAATACAGCTTTGGACAACCACAGTTCGGCAAGTCACCTAAATAATAATAAGTGAATAAGGAGGCAAAAGTGGAAGTAGGAATATTGGCCTACGGCGGATACATTCCAAAAAGCCGATTACAGCGCAGTGAAATATTCAAGGCTCACGCATGGGTTAACCCTGGTCTAAAAGGGCTTTCCAAAGGCGAACGGTCGACAGCGAACTGGGATGAAGACAGCGTCACCATGGCCGTTGAAGCCGCACGGGATTGCATGACAGCACATGACCGCGCATCCTTGTCTGCTGTTTACATGTCATCAACCACTTTTCCTTTTGTGGACCGTCAAAACGCGGGCATCGTTGCAGATGCCCTGAATCTCCAGAGTGGCATTCAAACTCTGGATTTTTCTTCCTCTCAAAGGGCCGGCAGTGCAGCACTTGTCGTTGCGCTGCAGGTTGCGGCCAGTTCCGATAAACCGATCTTGGCAACGTCAGCAGAAAAACGCCATACAAAGGCAGCAAGTACTCTGGAATTTACGTCGGGTGACGGAGCTGCTGCACTGTTAGTTGGTAAAGGGAAGATTGTTGCTAAATTTATTGGCAGCCATTCTGAAACTGTAGACTTTGTGGATCACTTTCGCAGTGAACACACCTCCTTCGATTACTCGTGGGAGGAACGTTGGGTTCGTGATGAAGGCTACATGAAAATTGTTCCTGCAGCGATTGAAGCACTTCTTGATCAGACTGGCGTTTCCCCGTCGGACATCGCCACATTCTGCTTTCCCGTTGCCGCTAGAAATATTGCCGCCAACCTTGGAAAGAAAATGGGTTTTCCGGAATCCTCCATTGCCGACAATCTGCAATCAAACTGCGGTGAAACGGGTTCTGCCCATTCAATGGTTATGCTGGTAAATGCTCTTGAACAGGCCTCCCCTGGAGATAAGATCCTTGTTGCTAGCTTTGGTCAGGGCTGTGATGCCTTACTGTTTGAAGTGACGGATGCCATCAATTCTCTTCCAAAGAGAAACGGTATTAATGGCTCTCTTGCAAGACGTAAGGTTGAAACAAACTATAATCGTTTCCTCGCACACAATAAGCTTATCACTATGGAGCTTGGTATCCGTGCGGAAGTCGACAAGAATACTGGCCTGACCACACATTACCGGAACCGGAAAATGGCACAGCGGATGGTCGGCGGCAAATGCTCAAAATGCGGCACGGCTCAATTCCCACAAAGCAATATGTGCGTGAATGAAAGTTGCGGTGAAATCGGTACGCAGGAGGATTACCCCTTTGCTGAACGGATTGCCACCATGAATTCATACACAGCTGATCGCCTTACTTTTTCATCAGACCCGCCCTCCTATTACGGTATGGTTCAATTTGAAGAAGGGGGCCGCCTGATGAGTGATTTCACAGATATTGATCCAGACGAAGAACTCACAGTCGGCATGAAAATGCGGATGGTTTTTAGGATCAAGGATTATGACGACAAGCGCGGCTTTCGTCGATATTTTTTGGAAAGCGACCCCAATGGTCTCAAAAGCAAAGGGAGAATAACCCATGGCATCAGGAATCAAAGATAAAGTAGCAATTCTCGGCATGGGCTGTTCTTCCTTTGGCGAAAGATGGAATGACAATGCAGAAGATCTGATCATCGAAGCATTTGTCGAAGCCATCGAGGATGCGGGTATCGACAAAAGTCAAATCGATGCAGCATGGTTTGGAACCGGCATTGCAGAACAACATGTTGGAAACTCTGCTGTTCCGCTGTCCATGGCTCTTCGCCTGCCAAACATCCCGGTAACGCGCGTTGAAAACTACTGCGCCAGTGGCTCGGAAGCCTTCCGCGGGGCGGTTTACGCTGTCGCCTCAGGTGCGTGTGATATCGCAATGGCCGTTGGCGTGGAAAAGCTAAAAGACACCGGTTACGGCGGCTTGCCGCAACGAGGACGCGGATCTGTAAATGACCTGTTCTGGGCGAATGCGTCAGCTCCTGGCTCCTTTGCACAGCTTGCAACGGCCTATTCGGCCAAACACGATGTCAGTGCACATGACCTTAAAAGAGCGATGGCACATATCTCCATAAAAAGCCACGACAACGGATCTCGCAATCCCAAGGCTCATCTTCGCAACAAGATCAACGAAGAGAAAGTAATGAACGCCCCAATGATTGCAGAACCACTTGGACTGTTTGATTGCTGCGGGGTGAGCGACGGATCTGCTGTTGCCATTGTAACAA
>JAESPT010000261.1 GCA_016765515.1 Sneathiella sp.
TGCTTTCTTGTAGTCGGACTGCTTACCAAGCCGGCCGCGAAAACGCTTCACTTTACCGGTCGTACGGTTAGTGTTTACGTTTGTCACTTTCACTTCAAAGATTTTTTCAATTGCTTCTTTGATTTCCGGTTTAGTTGCATCCAGGGCTACACGAAAAGTAACCTGATTAAACTCTGAACCCATTGTGGACTTTTCAGTTGTCACTGGTCCCAACAGGATATCGTACATACGTTCCTGGTTCATTTCAGTCGTGCCTCCAGGCTCTCTACAGCGCTCTTCGTAAGGACAAGCACGTCCCGGCGAAGAATGTCGTACACGTTTGCACCGGTTTCAGGCAATACGTCCACCAGCGGAATGTTCCGTGTTGACAGCGCAAAATTCGTATCCGGCTCAGCACCATCAATGATGAGAGTAGAACCCCACCCTAATGCCTTGAACTTGCTGACCATTACCTTGGTCTTGGTCTCTGCCGCTTTCAACTCGTCAACAATGATAAGCTTACCTTCAGCCTGTTTTGTTGACAGAGCAGTCTTTAGCGCTAATTTCCGAACTTTCTTCGGAAGAGAGTGTGCGTGCGACCGCAACACCGGACCATGAGCAACACCACCACCACGTTGGTGAGGTGCACGCTTTTGACCCTGACGAGCCCGACCGGTACCCTTCTGGGCAAAAGGCTTTGCGCCTGTACCAGAAACTTCCGAAACGTCTTTTGTCTTATGCGTACCAGAGCGGCGAGCCGCCAACTGGTACCGCACCATACGCTGGAGCAGATCCGCACGCGGAGCCAATCCAAAAACCTCATCAGCCAGTTCAATATCACCAGCTTTTTTATTTTCGAGGTTGATTACTTTAACCTTCATTTGGTCAATTCCTCTTATTCTTCAGCCGGAGCTTCATCAGCAGGAGCCGCAGGAGCATTCACCCCGCCAGCAACCACGAATGCTGCAGGAAATGGTGCTGCTTCAGGACGAGCCATTTTTATAGCGTCAGCGATATATACCCAGGAGCCTTTGGAACCTGGTACAGCGCCTCTGACGAGGATAAGACCGCGCTCAGTATCTGTAGATACAATCTTCAAATTCTGTGTCGTCACACGAGTTGCACCCATATGACCGGCCATCTTCTTGCCTTTAAACACTTTTCCCGGATCCTGACATTGCCCCGTAGAACCGTGAGCCCGATGAGATACAGAAACACCATGTGTTGCCCGCATACCACCGAAATTGTGACGCTTCATGGCACCAGCAAAACCTTTACCGATACTAATTCCGGCAACATCGACATGTTGATCGGCCACAAAGTGATCTGTTGTCAGTTGTGAACCAACATCGACAAACGCATCATCCTGAATACGAAATTCGACAAGTTTCATCTTTGGTTCGACATTAGCTTTAGCGTAATGACCACGCATAGCTTTTGACACATTCTTTACTTTCGCCTTACCGACGCCGATCTGCATGGCGTTATAGCCATGGGTTTCGGTCTTCCGATGGGCAACGACCTGGCAGTTATCAACTTCCAGAACCGTAACAGGTACATGCATTCCGTCTTCACTGAAGACTCTGGTCATGCCCAGTTTTTTTGCGATCATTCCACAACGCATATTGGTTTACCCCAACAACTTGATGGACACGTCAACGCCAGCGGCGAGGTCCAGTTTCATGAGAGCATCCACTGTTTGCGGAGTAGGATCAACGATATCAAGTACACGCTTGTGCGTACGGATTTCGAACTGCTCGCGAGACTTTTTATCAATATGAGGTCCACGAAGAACCGTATATTTTTCAATATGCGTCGGCAGCGGGATTGGACCACGGATTTTAGCGCCTGTGCGCTTGGCCGTGTTAACAATCTCGCCCGTCGAAGCATCAAGTACGCGATGATCATACGCTTTGAGGCGAATGCGGATATTTTGGTTTTCCATTACTCTGGTCACTCCAGAAATTGGTCGCCCCTTGCAGGACGACCAGAATAGTTATCTTACTCAGTGATGCTGGCAACGACGCCGGCACCGACAGTACGGCCACCTTCACGAATTGCGAAGCGTAGGCCTTCATCCATGGCGATCGGAGCAATCAGCTCCACATCGCAGGAGATGTTATCGCCTGGCATCACCATTTCCGTTCCAGCGGGAAGGGTCACAACACCGGTCACGTCCGTTGTCCGGAAGTAAAATTGTGGACGGTAGTTTGTGAAGAATGGTGTATGACGACCACCCTCTTCCTTAGTCAGGATATAGGCTTCAGCCTTGAATTTTGTGTGGGGTGTGATTGATCCTGGATGAGCCAGAACCTGACCCCGTTCAACATCTTCACGTTTCGTACCCCGAAGAAGCACACCAACGTTATCGCCAGCTTCCCCTTGATCGAGAAGCTTACGGAACATTTCAACGCCGGTACAAGTTGTCTTCACGGTGTCTTTAACACCAACGATTTCAATCTCTTCACCAACCTTGACAACACCGCATTCGATACGTCCGGTGACCACTGTGCCGCGACCCGAAATTGAGAACACATCCTCAATTGGCATCAGGAAGGGTTTGTCAATTTCACGCTTTGGAATTGGGATAAAGTCATCCACAGCCTGCATCAATTTCAAAATCGAGTTCTTGCCGATTTCGTCATCGCGACCTTCAAGGGCTGCAAGGGCAGACCCCATAACAATCGGAATATCATCCCCTGGGAAATCATATTCGCTCAGCAGCTCACGAATTTCCATTTCAACCAGCTCAAGCAACTCTTCGTCGTCAACCTGATCAACTTTGTTCATGTACACAACAAGCGCTGGAACACCAACCTGACGGGCAAGCAGGATATGCTCCCGCGTCTGGGGCATCGGTCCATCTGCTGCGGAAACAACAATGATACCACCATCCATCTGCGCGGCACCGGTGATCATGTTTTTAACATAGTCAGCATGACCAGGGCAATCCACATGGGCATAGTGACGATTAGCAGTTTCATATTCAACATGCGCTGTTGAAATTGTAATACCACGCGCCTTTTCTTCAGGCGCTTTGTCAATTTCATCAAAAGCAAATACTTCACCGCCACTGATTTCAGCCAGCACTTTTGTGATCGCTGCTGTCAACGTGGTCTTTCCATGGTCAACGTGACCAATCGTACCAATGTTTGCGTGCGGTTTGTTACGCTCGAATTTCTCTTTGGCCATTTTATTTCTCCGTTATCTCCGGCTGCCTCAGCTCGTGTGTTACGCCAATTTCGCCAGAACTTCGTCTGAGACGTGTTGTGGCACAGGTTCATAGTGATCAAATACCATTGTGAAAGTGGCCCGACCCTGGGTCGCCGACCGAAGGTTGTTCACATAACCAAACATGTTGGCCAGTGGTACCATTGCATTCACAACTTGCGCGATACCGCGCTGTTCAGTTCCGGTAACCTGACCACGGCGACTATTCAAGTCACCCATCACGTCACCAATATATTCATCTGGTGTGACAATCTCGACCTTCATCATAGGCTCAAGAAGTCGAAGACCAGCCTTACGGGCCAATTCGCGCATTGCGGAACGGCCAGCTATCTCAAACGCCATGACAGAGGAGTCAACGTCATGATATGCACCATCAATCAACTTCACTTCAACATCAATAATAGGGAAGCCTGCGAGAACGCCGGTTTCAATGATGTCTTTTACACCCTTCTTAACACCGGGAATGTATTCTTTAGGAACAGAACCACCCGTAATGCTGTCACTGAAGGTAAAGCCCGCACCGAATTCGCCCGGTTGCGCAACAAGTTTAATTCGCGCAAACTGCCCAGACCCACCTGATTGCTTTTTGTGTGTGTAATCAAGTTCTGCTTCGTGTGTGATTGATTCGCGATACGCAACTTGTGGTGCGCCAATATTGGCTTCCACACCAAATTCGCGCCTCATACGATCAACAAGAATGTCCAGATGCAACTCACCCATACCCTTAATGATCGTCTGCCCGCTCTCGTGATCAGTTGTTACCCGAAAAGACGGATCCTCCTGAGCCAAACGATTTAGGGCCAAACCCATTTTTTCTTGATCGCTCTTGGTCTTAGGTTCAACCGCAATCTCGATCACAGGCTCTGGGAATTCCATCCGTTCCAGAATAATTGGCTTGAGGGCATCACACAGCGTTTCACCTGTTGTCGTCGCCTTAAGACCGGCAATGGCTACAATGTCACCAGCGCGCGCCTCTTTCACATCTTCCCGTGAATTGGCATGCATCTGAAGCATACGACCAACACGTTCGCGGTTATCCTTCACGGAATTCTGTGTAGAAGTACCAGCCTCAAGAACACCTGAGTAAACCCGAACGAATGTCAAAGACCCAACAAACGGATCCGTCATCACTTTAAAAGCCAATCCGGAGAACGGCTCGTCGTCTGAAGGAAGGCGAGACA
>JAESPT010000262.1 GCA_016765515.1 Sneathiella sp.
GCCCGATCACACTTGCGGTTCTAATCGTTGCCGGGGTTTTCATCGTTTTACCGCTTGTGCGGTGGTTGACGCGTAGATCGGCATAGGAGCGGCCAAACCACTAACGTTCCAAGTGTTCATATTCAGCGACCGCAAGACGGAACTGTTCCTTGATCTCTTCAAAAACAAACCGACCAGCCGCAGTAACCGGGCGATTTCTTCGAAATGACATGCCTGCCGGAACGCGCCACTGCAGATCAACACAAGTCATTTTTGCAACCGGCGGAGAGAATTCCGGATCACTCAAGAGAGGCACATAGGCGATCAGGTCAGTTTTTGCGACAATCTCCAACAAAGCATGTCTGGGGAGAATTTCAACGTCCGGACTGCCCCATTGCAAATTGCATTTTGCAAACTGTCGCTCAAGGAACGCCGTAGTTCTGTTGTCACCATCCGCCATGATCCACTTATACCTCATGGTGTTCTCCAATCGGACTTCAGGCAGATTGGTCAGCGGATGATCCACGGCGGTGACAAGGCCAAAAACCACTTCACCCATGCTCTCGACTATTATCTGATCGTCGATTGGCTGCGACATTGCAGAGATCGCTAAATCGATCCGGCCCTCCAACAACAACTGCTCAAGGTGACCGGCGTTGCTTTCTACAACCCGGAATTTTAGATGAGGCCGCTCCTGTATGAGATTCGCAAGTATGCCCGGCAGAAACTGCGTTGACCAAGCTGCCGTTCCAAGGATGACGCGCCCGGTTTCGCCCGACTTCAACGCCGCGATCTTGGATTTCGCATCGCGCATTTCTTTGTCGATCGCCAAAGAATGCTCAAGAAAAACCTTGCCGAACTCGTTGAGCCGCATGCCGCGAGGATGGCGTTCAAACAGCCGTTCTCCAAACTCTTCTTCAATCCTGTGCAAGATCTTGGTGATTGCTGACTGGGTGTAGCCAATGACTTCGGAAGCCGCACGAATACTCCCGAGCTTGGCAACCTCCTCGACAACTCGTACATATCTGGTTTCCATGCGATATTCCAATTCATCATCGGTCACAGCTAATATTGAGTTAGTCAGTTATACCAGCGGCGTTCTAAGATTGCCAGACAATCCTATTTTGTGGTGTCCAAAACGCATCGAAAGGAGCCAGCATGAAACTCGACGCACATGTTCATTTTTGGGAGTTGGGCGATACGCACAACATCTGGATCGCCAAGAAGATCAGCGGATTGCAGCATGATTTCACGCCTGAGATGTTGGCACCCTTATGTGCCGGGGTAGGGATTGATGGCGTTGTGGTCGTTCAGGCAGCGACCGACCCCAAAGAAACTGAATACATGGTGCGTCTGGCCCGCGAGAGCCATTTAATCAAGGGCGTGATCGGATGGCTTGATCTTGAGGCTGACCGGGCAACGCTGCAGCAAGAGATCGAAAGACTGCGGACCTTTCCCAAGCTTTGCGGGATTCGTGCCCATCCACCAAAGGAATTTGATCCAAGCTGGTTCACCGATCCCGCCGTCAAGGAAAGCTTTCGCGTAATCGGTGCGGAAGGCATTCCGGTAGACTTTCTGGCCAACTGCACCCAACTCGAACCGGTTGGCGATTTATTTGCTGCCGTGCCTGAAATGACAACGATTCTGAACCATGGGGGACGGCCTTTCGTCATGACCGGAGAACTCGGTCGCTGGCGCGCCGACATGAGCCGGATAGCAAGGGATACGTCCGCCTATGTGAAAGTCTCGGGGCTGGTAGAGCGAGCAGGCGTAGAATGGCAGACAGATACTCTAAGGCCCTGGGTAGAGGCCATGCTGGAAGACTTCGGCTGCGACCGGCTGATTTTTTCAAGCAACTGGCCCGTCATGACTCTGATGAGTACCTATGATCTCTGGTGGGCCTCGATCAACGAAATCGTCGACGACGCAGGCGCAAGCGCGGCTGACAAAGACATGCTCTTTGGCGGCACAGCTGCCAAGGTCTATGGGTTAGTCGGGTAACGCCATGGCCAACAATGTCCTCTTCATTCTGTCAGACGAGCATGCTCGAGACATCTCTGGTTGCTATGGAAACAAAATCATTCAAACACCCAATATCGATGCGCTATCTGCGCGCGGTGTGACGTTCGACAACGCCTATTGCAACTCGCCGATCTGCGTGCCGTCCCGTGCGAGCCTCGCAACCGGTGACTATGCGCACCGGACCCGGTATTGGGACAATGCACATCCTTATGATGGCGGTGCCCCGACTTGGCATCATAATCTGCGCGAGGCTGGGCGTGATGTAGTCTCGATCGGTAAATTGCACTATCGGGCTCCCGAGGATGATGCCGGTTTTTCGGAAAGTCATCACCCCATCTATGTTCCCGAAGGCCAGGGCGACGTTATCGGGCTGCTGCGAAAAAACGGGCGTCCCCGCAAAGCGGCGAGCGCCATGGCGGAAAAAGCAGGTAGCGGATCGTCGGGATATTCAGACTTTGACAATCGCGTCGCGGATACAACTGTTAATTGGTTGAATGGCCGGTCCGAGAAATCAGACAAGCCCTGGGTCCTCTGCGTCTCATTCGTCATTCCGCATTTTCCCCTGATCGCGCCAAAGAAGTTCTTTGACATGTATGCAGATGCGCCGATCCCGATGCCTGACCAATATGATCCGGCGGAACGGCCATCGCATCCTGGTGTCGACGCCTACCGAAGCTCTTTCAATTACGATGATTATTTCGATGAAAAGACAGTGCGAGTAGCGCTGCAAGCATATTATGGCATGTGTTCTTATCTGGATCACAATGTGGGGCGCGTGTTGGCAGCGCTGACCGCATCCGGCCAGGAAGATGACACGCTGGTGATCTATGCATCGGATCACGGCGAAAGCCTGGGCAATCGTGGGCTTTGGGGAAAATCTGTCTTTTACGAAGATTCTTGCGCAGTGCCGATGATGATGGCAGGTCCCGGTATCGAAAAAGGGGCGCGCTGCGAAACGCCGGTGTCCTTGGTCGACATTTATCCAACGGTCGTCGAGGCCGCCGGTGGCACGCTGGACGATCGCGAACGCGCTCTTCCCGGATCTGACCTGCGCGAGATTGCGCACAACACATCCAAGGAGCGCGTGGTGTTTAGCGAGTATCACGCTGCGGGGTCGACTTCGGGCGGCTTCATGGTGCGCAAGGGAGACTGGAAGCTCATCTACTACGTGGGCCACTCGCCGCAACTCTTTAATCTCGCCGAAGATCCTCGCGAAATCAAAGATCTTTCCGGCCAAGAAGAGACTGCGGCGATTCAGGCAGAACTTGAAGCAGTACTGCGCCGCATCGTTGATCCGAAAGCGGCCGATGCGATGGCATTCTCTGATCAGGCGAAACGAATTGAGCAATTGGGGGGTGAAGACGTCATTCGAGCAAAGGCCGAAATCGGATTCACACCCGCCCCGAAAATTTGATCAATGAATCAAGCAAGTCACCTGGACCGGCAGGATCGATACAGAAACTCAACCATGGGCATGATCAATGACGCGCCGACCTAATTTCTTGTTTATTACATCCGATCAGCACCGCGGAGATTGTTTCGGGTTCGAAGGTCGCAATGTGTCGACGCCACACCTAGATGGACTGGCCAGTGACGGTACGGTCTTTTCGGCTTGTATGACTGTCAATCCAATTTGCCAGCCGGCGCGCGCATCCATGCTGACAGGGATGTTACCGCGGACGCACGGTGTTTCGGATAACGGCATCGATCTGGATCCGAAAA
>JAESPT010000263.1 GCA_016765515.1 Sneathiella sp.
CGAATATCCATTCCTGCGCTTCCCGTGGTTTCATAGGAGGGAAGCGGAAGATCGGCGCCGTGAACGAGGCGGGTAATCTCGATTGAGACGTTTGACATTAATGAATACCTTGAAAAAAATCTGAAATTTGTAGGGCAAGAGCATCGGCAACCGCCTGTTTGCTCATTTTTGGCCAATTCTTGACCCCCGCGTGTGTGATTAGATGAACCCTGTTTTCATCGCCGCCAAAGGTTCCCGTGTCCGGGCTCACATCATTGGCAACGATCCAGTTACATCCTTTTTTTGAGAGCTTTTTTGTGCCATTTTCAATGACATTTTCCGTCTCAGCGGCAAAGCCAATAACCAGTTCAGGCCGCCGCCCGTCCAGTTGACAAATTGTAGCCAATATATCGGGGTTTTCCACAAACTTTAAGTCCGGTAGCGCGCCGTTTTTCTTTTTGATTTTCTGATCCGCCGCACTGGCCACCCGCCAATCTGCAACTGCTGCTGCAAATACGGCGCCGTCGGCAGGCAGTGCAGCTTCCGTTGCTTTCAGCATCTCTTTTGCAGACTCGACCTGAACAGTTGTGACTCCCTTGGGTGTTTCCAGTCGGGTTGGACCGGAGATCAGCGTCACCTCTGCCCCAAGATCGGCCAAAGAGGACGCAATGGCGTAACCTTGCTTGCCTGAAGAACGGTTGGCAATATAACGCACCGGATCAATTGGTTCATGGGTTGGGCCGGCCGTCACAACAAATTTCTTACCTTGAAGCGGTTGGTTTTTACCCCCGTTTAAGAAATCGGAAATCGCATCGGCAATCGTAGCCGGTTCACAAAGACGGCCCGGGCCAAATTCACCGCACGCCATATCTCCGTCATCGGGGCCAATGACATGGACACCATCCTTTCGTAAAGTAGCCAAATTCCGCTTTGTTGCAGCATGTTCCCACATACGTACATTCATAGCGGGGGCAATCATCACCGATTTGTCTGTTGCAAGAAGGGCCGTCGTTGCCAGATCTGTTGCCAGGCCATTGGCCATTTTTGCCATCAAATCCGCCGTTGCCGGGGCGACAACAACAAGATCAGCACTGCGCGATAGCCGGATATGTCCCATTTCCGCCTCATCGGTCAGGGAAAACAGATCCGTAAAGACTTTCTCCCCGGTCAGAGATGCAACGGAGAGGGGGGTGACAAATTCCTCGGCTGCTTTTGTCAAAATTGCCCGCGTTTTGATACCACGCTTGGAGAGCAGCCGAATAAGCTCGAGGCATTTATACGCAGCGATACCGCCGCCAATGATCAACAGCACTGATTTTTCTGAACTCAAAGCCAATCCGCCTATTTTACTTCTCTTTTATGTGAATAAAATAGTAACCGGAGCTTTTTCGTGCAAGCAATTAATTATCAAAAAAAATGAATAATTTAACAAACGGTATTTTCGGTTAAAGATACTGCATCAAAAGATAGGTGGCCAGTGCGCCGACAATAATCCCGTTCACAAGATAAAATGCCCGAAAACCCCGGTCTCTAGGAAAGTCTTCCCGCCTCTGACCCTGCCTGTTCTTACCGCTAAACTTTTGTTCTTCAATATGATTTAGAAGCCGATCGGTTTTTGTAACCAAATCTGGCAACTGCTTGAGAAAGGTAAAGCCGTCTTTCATGATTTGCGCCGCTTTGGCTTCCGGACCCATATTTTCCCGCATCCATTCTTCCACCGTCGGGTGGGAAACGTCCCAGAAATTTATTTTCGGATTGATGCTTTGAGCAACTCCCTCTGCGGTCACCATAGTCTTTTGCAGAAGAAGCAGATGAGGTTGCGTTTCCATCTCAAAGGTTTCCGTGATCTGAAAAAGCTGCACAAGCAACCGGCCCAGAGAGATTTCATCGACTGATTTACCAAGAATAGGTTCGCCAATGGAGCGGCACGCCTGGGTGAACGCATCCAAAGACTTATGCGGCGGTACATATCCGGCTTCAAAATGAACTTCTGCCGCCCGGCGGTAATCTCCGGTTAGAAAAGCAAACAACATTTCGGCCATAAACAGGCGTGATTGGTGATCCATCCGCCCCATAATACCGAAATCAACCGCAACCAAAGTCCCGTCATCTGTGACGAACAGATTTCCATGATGCATATCTGCGTGAAAAAAACCGTCCCGCAAGACCTGCTTCAGGAAAACACGAATAACGTTAGCAGATATGGCTTCCAGATCATGGCCCGCAGCAACAAGATCCTCCATGTTTGACAGGCTGATCCCTTCGACGCGGCTTTGCGTCATCACCCGTTTACCCGTCCGCTGCCAATCGATGGAGGGAACGGAAAAAGCCGGATCATCGGCAAAGTTTTCTGCTATTTCAGCCGCCGCCGCCGCCTCCAGGCGAAGATCCATCTCCAATTCAACAGTTTCCGCAAGAACATCAACCATTTTGGTGAGCCGCAAACGTCTGAATGCTGGCTGAAATCGCTCGACCAGAGTGGCAATCCAGAAAAACAACTGGATGTCGCGCTCAAAAGCTGCCTCGATCCCGGGGCGCAATATTTTTACAGCAACTTTATGCCGTATTATCTCTGTCCCTTCCGGATCCTCGTCAGTAGGAGCCGCCAGTTCTTCCTCGACAATAGCAAAATGAACCTGCGCAATGGATGCCGCAGCTACCGGCTTGGGATCAAACTCCACATAAAGCTCTTCAATAGAATGTTCCAGCTCCTTTTCAACAGTTTGCCTGGCCTCTTCCGCAGAAAAGGGAGGGAGCTTGTCTCTGAGATTACCCAGATCCTTGGCGATTTCTTCCCCCAGCAAGTCAGAGCGGACGGAAAGAGCCTGTCCGAGCTTTATAAAACTGGGCCCCAGCTCCTGCAACGCACCGGCAAGACGTTCCCCTTTACGCAAATGCTTCTGTGAGGAAGCGCCGACTGCAAAAAGCGGTAAGAGCAGCCGTACCAATTTCACGTAAAAGGGTGCGTCAGCAAATCCATCAAGAAGAAACAGAGCGTCATAGCGCGCCAAAGTGCGAACAACAAAGAACAGGCGTATTAAATTGCTAATCCCCAGAATCACTGTGATCCCCTATAAACGCCAAGCGGAATGAATAGCGGCAATACCGCCAGAAAGCTTCCGAAATTTAACCTGGCCCAATCCGGCTTCACTGATCATATTCTTGAAGGTCTCTGCATTGGGAAACTGGCGAATACTTTCAACGAGATACTTATAGGAATCGCTATCCCCAGCAATAATGCCCCCGACTTTCGGCAAGATGTTAAAGGAGTAGAAATCATAAAACTCCTTGAGGCCCGGCGTTGTCACAGTGCTGAATTCCAGACACATGAAACGGCCAGCAGGTTTTAAAACCCGCCGCGCCTCCCTTAGCGCCAGGGGAATATCGGTGACATTGCGTATCCCAAAAGCAATGGTGTAGGCATCTACGGATTTGTCTTCAAGCGGCAGGGCCATGGCGTCCCCATTGACCCATTGAAGACCGTTTAATCGTCCCTGATCCAGGGCCCGGTCCTGACCAACGCTCAACATGGCGTGATTGATATCAAGAACAGTCACTTTTCCATCATTGTTAATCCGGTCGAGAAACTTGAAGGCGACATCCCCTGTTCCGCCAGCTACATCCAGAAGATGCTGACCGGGGCGCGGCATCAGCCAATCCATCATCGCTGTTTTCCATAAGCGGTGAACACCGGCACTCATCAGATCATTCATCAGATCGTAATTTTCCGCAACACTGTCAAACACACCGCGAACAAGTCCAGCTTTTTCAGAAACAGGGACGTCCTTGAAACCGAAATGAGTGCTGTCTGAAGAAGTTCCCTCAGGAGTATCGGAGGAGGTCATGGTGATCCTCGAAAGAGTGAATGCAAAAGCCTAAGCCTTGTTTTGCCCATATTGCCGCCAAGTGCAAGCTCCAAATGCAATCCGATACCTTGGCAGATAATAAATCAGGAGAGATCAAAACTGTCTACGGCTCCTTCAGAACCCTCTCTCTTTTCGGACTTTAAAGGAACCACAGCGCCGAAATTCTGTGGATAGATCTGCGGCATTCGAAATTGACGAGGCAATTCATATATTTCTCTATCCACCCTAAAATTCGACGGCAACTCTTCTTCCACCGGCGCATTCCAATGATACTTAGAGGGATCCATCACCTCTTTTTCGCGCGCCCAATGGTCTTTGCAAATTTCACCATTATCATCACGATTGTAATACGGACGTTCCCCGTAAAACTCTTTCAGGAATTCTAGTTTTGGGCTGTGTATTACATGCAAAAGACCAGCCCTCCTCATGGCGACCAGTTTTGAAATCCAATCCTCTTCCCGCGATGAAAAAGACAAGAGATCTACCATTTAGATAATTCGGATCACCCGGTTTGGCCAACCCAAAAAGCTCCTGCAACTTGAACTGAACATTGGATTTGCCTCATACAATTGGGTGAATAGGGATGCATTTTTCTCTGCCATCGAAAAAAAGGATCGCCGATATTATTTATGTTGTTTTAATAATTTTTATTTCAATCATATATAGAATTAAAAATTCAACCTTTCCCAAATGATTGACTGGCATCCTTTTCCAATTCTGTTTAAGGTCCGCTGATGCCAGAATTACCCGAAGTTGAAACCGTTGCCAAAGGCCTGGAACAGGCGCTCATTGGCGATACCTTTTGCAAAATTACCCTGAGACGGGAAAATTTGCGGTTCCCGTTTCCTGACAATTTCGCCGACACCCTTATTGATAAGAAGATCACGCGGATAAACCGACGCGCTAAATATCTTCTCATGACCCTGGAAGATGGCACCGTGATGATCAGTCATCTGGGCATGTCAGGCAGCTTCCGAATTGACGCGGGACCCGTAGACAAACTGGACAAGCATGATCATGTGATTTTTGAAACCCTTCAAGGGGTTACAGTTCGCTATCATGATCCTCGGCGATTTGGCTTTATGCTCCTCACCTGTGAGGAGAAGATGGACAGCCATCCACAGTTAAGCGGGCTTGGGCCTGAGCCTTTGGGGAATGAATTTAGTGGACCTGCCCTTGAACATCGACTTGAGGGTCGCAAAGGCCCCATAAAGACGGCTCTCCTGGATCAAAAAGTTGTCGCCGGCATTGGTAATATCTATGCCTGTGAAGCCTTGCACCGATCCGGTATTTCTCCGACGCGCGTGTCCGGTACGGTCAAAGGCATCCGTGCTGATCGGCTGGTAAAAGCAGTACGAACAGTTTTGGAAGAAGCCATCAAGTCTGGAGGATCAACGTTGCGAAATTATAGCGCTCCTTCCGGTGAACTGGGCTATTTCCAGCATAATTTCAGAGTTTACGGAAAAGAAAAAACTGATTGTCCAACCGATAAATGTAACGGAACCATCCAGCGCATGGTGCAGTCTGGCCGCTCCACATTCTATTGCGCCCTCTGCCAGCGTTAATAAACGGATATCCAAATATGTGTAAAGGGCAAGATATTTGCTGGACATGGTGTCCATTGCGAAGATAATGACGTCAGCATTTTAAGCCAGAGGTCGGCTCAATATTAGGGCTAGAGGCTCTTGTACTTGGTCAACTTTTGCACAGTGACACTATTTATGACAGGAGCTTAAGTCATGGCCTATAATAATATTATCGTGGAAACACACGGTGCTGTCGGTCTTATCCGCCTTAACCGCCCCAAAGCGCTCAATGCCCTTTGTCAGGAACTCACAGAGGAAATGGGTGTCGCCCTGGACAAGTTTGAGGCCGATGAGGCAATCGGTGCCATTGTCTTGACAGGATCGGAAAAAGCTTTTGCTGCTGGCGCCGATATCAAGGAAATGCAGTCCAGAACCTATATGGACGTCTACAAGGCTGATTTCATTACAGCCACATGGGAACGAGTTAGCCGCTGCCGAAAACCTGTTATTGCAGCGGTTGCCGGATATGCACTGGGCGGCGGATGTGAACTTGCCATGATGTGCGACTTTATTCTCGCCGCTGATAATGCACAATTTGGCCAACCTGAAATCAAGCTCGGCACCATTCCAGGCGCTGGTGGTACACAACGCCTCACCCGTTTTGTCGGGAAATCAAAAGCCATGGAAATGTGCCTTACGGGCCGCATGATGGGGGCAGAGGAAGCGGAACGTTCCGGTCTGGTGAGCCGAATTGTGCCCTTGGATGACCTGGAGAGCGAGGCGATCAAGGTGGCCAATTCCATTGCTGAGTTGTCCGGGCCGGTTGTTATGATGTGCAAAGAGAGCGTCAACAAGTCCTATGAGACTACTCTTCGGGAGGGAATCATGTTCGAACGTCGTGTCTTTCATTCGACATTTGCGACGGAAGATCAGAAAGAAGGCATGGCTGCTTTTGCCGAAAAACGCTCTCCTTCGTTCAAAAACCAGTAGGCGCGGCATAAAATATCCGATTGAATGCCTCTTTATCATGAGAATTTGCTCTTTTTTCTCTTTATTGCGGCAAATTGAAGATTAACCTATTGACGGCAGAAAATTGGCTGGCTATAACCCGGCTTCCGAAATTCGAAGCTAATGGACAGGATTGTCATGGCGCATCATAAATCAGCTATCAAGCGCATCCGGCAGACAGAGACCCACACGGAGCGCAATCGTGCACGGCGTAGCCGCATCCGTACTTTCGTCAAGAAAGTTGAAGTCGCTATCGTAGAAGGCGATCACGGTAAAGCAAACGACGCATTGCGTGTCGCTCAGTCTGAACTCAGCCGCGGCGTTGTAAAAGGCGTGTTGAAAGCCAACACAGCTGCTCGCAAGGTCTCTCGCCTGAACACACGGGTAAAAGCACTGTCCGCATAAAGACAGTCTGCATACGAGAATCAAGCCGTATCCGAACTCCGGGGACGGCTTTTTTTTCCCCTAAAGGGAACCCAATTGACAAAATATCATTCCTAAAATTTTCTACATATTTTACTTTTGAACCCCTTTTTCCGATAATTTACTACATCTTGTAGGTCAACATTATAATTGACCAATTGATCAATTTATTTTCTCACATTCTCTCTCCCCTCCCTTGCATCTGTGGATAAGTTCAGATTAAATGCTGCGCTATTGGGAGCACGAACAAAAAAAATGATAGCACGTTATTTGTTTGTATTGGGAGACGGCAAATGGGTGTAGCTTTGTGCGGGGATTACGATTGATGTAACCCCAATCATCCGGCTATTTTGCGCTATCTTTTCAAGTTTATAGGTTCGGCCACGACCCACATTCATCACTGTGTGGGACAGGGATTGCGTATCGCATTCTCTATCGGTGGTTTTTTGTTTATTTTAGGAAGGCCAGAATTTTATGACTGTCGAGAGAACACAAGTCGGCGTAAAAGGATACGCCGGTGATCTCACCGTTCTTCAAGCTTGGGATATGTTGAAAGATAGTCTGAACACTGCCCTGATCGATGTCCGCACAAAGGCTGAATGGACTTTTGTTGGTCTGCCTGATTTGTCTTCAATTGATAAAAAAATCCATCCGATTTCCTGGGTTTTATTTCCCGACATGTCCCCCAATTCCCGCTTTGTGGAAGAGCTGAAGACGAGCCAACCGGATGTGACGGCGCCCGTGCTGTTTCTCTGCCGGTCCGGCGTAAGGTCCATTGCGGCGGCGATTGCGGCAACGAATGCCGGTTACGCCAATTGTTATAATGTGCTGGGCGGTTTTGAAGGGGATTTGGATAAAAGCAGCCACCGGGGGACCTCTGCCGGTTGGAAAGCAGAAAATCTAAATTGGGTGCAGGGCTGATATGGCAAGTCAAAAACCACTAAACGCAGTAGATTCGCATACAGTAACGTGGGCTAGAGTACAGGCTCGCCTTCGAAAAGAATATGGGGATGCCACTTATAATTCATGGCTGAAGAATATTGAACTGGACAGGGTGACCAATGGCCACGTGAACATGTCCCTTCCCACCAAATTTCTGCGCGACTGGGTTATCAATAATTACGCCAATAGAATACGGCAAATCTGGTGTCTTGAGGACCAGACCATTCAATCCATTGACATCCATGTAAAAGAGGCAAGTTCAGGCAGTTTAGCGCCTGAAACCACTATTTCCGAGATAAATACCTCTGAAGTTAATGCCGCTCAAAAAGTTCACCCCATAAAACCAAACAACAAATATGGCAATCAGGACGGTATAACGTCCCAACTGGATGCCCGGTTTACCTTTGATAATTTCGTTGTTGGTAAATCCAACGAACTTGCCCATGCCGCCGCACGGCGTGTCGGCGAGGCATCAGACAACATTCCCTTTAACCCCCTTTACTTATATGGCGGGGTCGGACTGGGTAAAACCCATCTCATGCACGCTATCGGCCATTCTATTGCCGCCAATAGCCCCCATAAAAAAGTTTTGTATCTCTCTGCCGAGAAATTCATGTATCGCTTTATCCGCGCGCTACGATACAAAGACACGATGAATTTCAAGGAGCAGTTTCGTTCCGTTGATGTCTTGATGATTGACGATGTTCAGTTCATTGCCGGCAAGGAATCCACACAGGAAGAGTTTTTTCACACCTTTAATGCCTTGGTTGACCAGAACCACCAGATTATTATTTCCGGGGATCGCTCTCCCACGGATCTGGAGGGAATGGAAGAACGCATGCGCTCTCGTTTAGGGTGGGGGCTGGTCGCCGACATTCACCCGACGGACTATGAGCTTCGCCTGGGTATCCTGCAATCCAAGGTCGAGCAGGCCAATATTGGCATCGAACCGCGTATTCTCGAATTTCTTGCCCATCGCATAACGTCAAATGTCCGGGAACTGGAAGGGGCCTTAAACCGCGTGTTGGCTTATTCAGATCTGGTCGGCCGCGACGTAACCCTGGAAAGTACTCAGGAAGTTCTTCGGGATTTGCTCAGAGCCAATGACAGACGGATCACGATCGAAGAGATTCAAAAACGCGTTGCAGAACATTTCAACATCCGTATGTCGGATATGCATTCTGCACGCCGGGCCCGGGCTGTTGCCCGCCCGCGGCAAGTGGCCATGTATCTTGCCAAACAGCTGACCAGTCGATCCTTACCGGAAATCGGGCGGAAATTTGGCGGCAGGGACCATACAACGGTCATGCATGCTGTTCGTAAAATTGATGAACTGCGTGAAGAGGATGTCAATCTGTCAGAAGATATTGATCTTTTAAGGCGCATGTTGGAAACCTGAATTTCGAACCTTGAAAAGTAAAACACCCTAACCCCTAGAAAACATTCTTTTTTCACGGTTGAGGATCGTCATCCGCCCCTGCTCATCAAAACTCTTGGGCAACGGGTCAATGATCTGATATAGTGATACTCTCGGTATTCGATGGACCTCTCATCCTCACTCGAAGGGATTCAAGTTTTTGAATCAACTTCTTATGAGATAAGAATCCTGTTGAAATCCCGAAATTATTGTTGATGTGACGCGCCATTCTCAGGCAATATGGTGTCTCATCCGCGCGGTCTGTCTGAAAGCTTTGTTGAGCCTATGAAAATAACAATTGAACGTAGCACTTTGCTCTCCTCACTGAACCATGTGCAAAGCGTGGTTGAGCGCCGAAATACCATTCCTATCCTGTCCAATATTTTGCTGATTGCTGATAATGGAATGTTGGGATTAACGGCAACTGATTTGGATCTAGCCATTAATGAGCAAGTCGCCGCTGAAGTAATCACACCGGGTTCGATCACGGTTCCTGCCCATCTTCTTTATGATATCGTCCGAAAATTGCCAGACGGTTCGCAAGTTGAATTGGAGTACAGCAGTGAGGACGGACGGATATCCATTCGTGCCGGCCGATCACAATTTGCCCTGGCCTGCCTGCCCAAAGACGATTTCCCCATTATGGAAACCGGCGAATTACCGCACCGCTTTTCTCTGACTGCCGCAGAATTAAAACGGCTGATCGACAAAACACGCTTTGCCATTTCAACAGAAGAAACCCGTTATTATCTGAACGGTGTGTATCTGCATGCTGCGGAAAATGAGGGCATCCCTGTTCTGCGGGCTGTCGCCACGGACGGGCATCGTCTGGCGCGTGTTGAAACACCGATTCCAGCAGACGCAGAAAATATGCCAGGTGTCATAATCCCGCGTAAAGCGGTAAATGAAATCCGAAAACTTATCGATGATACGGACGGTGATATTTCCATCTCCCTTTCTGATAATAAAATTTGTTTCTCTTTCGGTGGATCGGTCCTCACATCAAAATTGATCGATGGCACCTTCCCCGATTACGAACGGGTTATCCCATCAGGGAACGACAAAGTGCTGGAGCTGGACGGAAAATCATTCGCCCAAGCAGTTGATCGGGTGTCCACGGTCTCCACAGAAAAATCTCGGGCCATAAAATTAACTCTGACGGATAATTCCGTAACATTGTCCGCCACAGGTTCTGAAAGTGGCAGTGCGACAGAAGAATTGACCGCCAGTTATAGCTCCGGCGATCTGGAAATCGGATTTAATTCCAAATATCTGCTGGATATTACAAACCAGATCGAAGGCGAAAACGCCCGTTTTGTTCTCGCCGATGCCCAATCACCCACTATTGTTAAAGATGGCACAGATGACGGCGCCCTTTATGTCCTAATGCCCATGCGGGTTTGATCCGATGAGAGGGAGAGGCAACTTTCCCTTTTTGGACCTGTCCGATAGGAGCCTTTATTGACCCCTCACGCCCTGACGCGTCTGGTTCTGACCGATTTTCGCAATTATGCGTATTTGAAAATTGAAACGGACGCCCGCCCCGTTGTTCTCACCGGACCAAACGGCAGCGGAAAAACTAATTTGCTCGAGGCAATTTCCTTTTTGTCGCCGGGACGGGGTTTACGACGGGCAAAATTACTCGAACCGGCGCGCAGCAATGGAAAAGGGGGCTGGGCTGTTTCTGCCTCCCTAGCAGAAGACTCCCTCAGTCAAACCCTCGGCACAGGGTTGATACGGGACAAAAATGCTGAAATTGATGGCCGGGAACGTCGTGTTGTCCGCATCAATGGCGAGACAATGACCAGTCCAGCGGCTCTGACAGATATTCTTCAGATGGCGTGGCTCACCCCACAGATGGACCGGATTTTCCAGGAAGGATCGTCTGGTCGCCGGCGTTTTTTGGATCGCCTGGCCTTCGGTTTTGATCCTGTTCATGCAAAAAGAACAAATACGTTCGAAAAGCTGATGCGAGAACGAAATCGGCTTTTGAAGGAAGGACGCTTTGATCCAGTGTGGTTAAGTTCCCTGGAAAAACAGCTGTCCGAGCAGGCCGTTGCCATTTCAGCAACACGCCTAGATACCATTTCCAGGTTAAATGAAACAATGAGCCTGGACGCACCTCTTGAAACGGGCTCTGCCTTTCCAAAGGCACATATATCCATCACTGGTGATTTGGAGCATGCAATGGAAAAAATGCCTGCCCTCGCTGCCGAAGAGATGTATTTGGAAATTTTGAAGAAAAATCGCAAAATCGACGGAAAAGCGGGAAGCACCACAGTTGGTCCGCACAAAAGTGATATGGATGTTTTGCACCTTGAAAAAGGTCAAAAAGCGGCCCTGTGCTCTACGGGAGAGCAAAAAGCGCTATTAATCTCAATAATCCTCGCAAATGCCCGTTTGCAGGCTGGATTACAAGGCAAAGCCCCGGTATTATTACTGGATGAAATTACGGCCCATCTGGACCAGAAAAGACGGATCGCCCTGTTTGACGAAATTGAACGCATGAAAATGCAGGCTTGGATGACAGGTACAGACTATTTGCTATTTTCAGAGCTTGGTGACAGAGCTCAATTTTTTACAGTTGATGCCGGTGAAATCAGTCTCACCGGCTTGAACTGAAAAAGGGAAGTTACGTATGAGTGAAGCACAAAATCAAGCCGCCGCCGATGAATATGGTGCCGATTCCATTAAGGTTCTCAAAGGGCTTGATGCCGTACGCAAGCGCCCTGGCATGTATATCGGAGATACGGATGACGGCTCCGGTCTGCATCACATGATTTATGAGGTTGTCGACAACGCAATTGATGAAGCCCTTGCCGGTTACTGCGATCTTGTCTATGTCTCCTTGAACGGGGATGGATCCGTAACCGTACGGGATAACGGTCGTGGTATCCCGGTAGATATTCACGAGGAAGAAGGGGTTTCTGCTGCGGAAGTAATCATGACCCAGCTTCATGCGGGCGGTAAATTCGATCAGAATTCCTATAAGGTTTCCGGCGGTCTGCATGGTGTGGGTGTCTCCGTTGTCAACGCTCTTTCAAAACGGCTGGATATGAAAATCTGGCGAAACGGCAAAGTCCACGAAATCAGTTTTGTCCACGGTGACGTCAAAAACAGCCTAGAGATTACAGGGGATGCGCCGATTAAAGAAGGCGCGGATACCCTTCTTACCGGTACAGAAGTTACGTTCACGCCCTCGACAGATACGTTCACCAATGTGAAGTTTGAGTATGCCACTCTCGAGCACAGATTGCGTGAACTGGCTTTCTTGAACTCCGGTGTTCATATCCAGCTTAATGATTTCCGTTCTTCAGAACCGGTCACCACCGAGCTTCAGTATGATGGCGGCATTGCGGCTTTTGTTAAATATCTGGACCGATCAAAAACACCGCTCATTCAAGAGACAATGGATTTCTCAACTGAAAAAGACGGCATGACAGTGGATATTTCCCTGGAATGGAATGACAGCTATCATGAGAACGTTCTGTGTTTTACCAATAATATTCCGCAGCGAGACGGTGGGACTCACCTTGCCGGTTTCCGGGCGGGTTTAACCAGAACAATTAATAAATATGCAACGTCCAGCGGCATTGCAAAAAAAGAGAAAGCCTCCATTACTGGTGATGACGCCCGTGAAGGATTAACCTGTGTCGTCTCTGTAAAAGTTCCCGATCCAAAATTTTCCTCACAGACAAAAGACAAATTGGTGTCCAGTGAAGTGCGTCCGGTCGTCGAAAGTTGCGTCCATGAGGCCCTGGATCAATGGTTTGAAGAGCATCCAAAAGACGCTCAAATGATCATATCAAAGATTTTTGAAGCCGCAGCGGCCCGTGAAGCAGCCCGCAAAGCGCGAGAACTTACCCGCCGTAAGGGCGCGCTTGATATCTCCAGCCTCCCTGGAAAGCTTGCCGACTGTCAGTCAAAAGACCCGACAATTTCTGAACTTTTCCTGGTGGAAGGGGATAGTGCGGGCGGTTCAGCGAAACAAGGTCGCGATCGACATAATCAGGCCGTTCTTCCCTTGCGCGGTAAAATTCTCAATGTAGAACGGGCGCGATTTGACAGGATGTTGTCCTCTACCGAGATCGGAACCATGATTACCGCCCTTGGGACTGGTATTGGGGCGGAAGAGTTCAACATTGAGAAAACCCGATATCACAAGATCATCATCATGACCGATGCGGATGTGGACGGATCTCACATTCGGACCCTTCTTTTAACTTTTTTCTATCGCCAAATGCCAGAACTGGTTGAAAAAGGATATCTCTATATTGCTCAACCGCCGCTCTACAAAGTTTCCCGTGGCAAGTCCTCAGTCTATCTCAAAGACGAAGCGGCCATGGAAAGCTACCTGATTGAGCAGGGCATAGAAGACGTTGTGCTAACCCTTTCCGATGGGGAACAACGTTCCGGGCAAGATCTGCTGGAACTGATCAATCATGCTCTTCAGTGCCGGGATCTAATTGACGCCATTGCCCGTCGGCATGCCAAACCCATTCTTGAACAGGTGGCTATTGCCGGTGCCCTGAATGATGAGATCCTGCGCGATACTGTCCGCGGCCCGGAAGCGGCAAATTTTGTCGCAACTCGGCTTGATGGCATGTCTTCAGAAACAGAACGGGGCTGGACCGGAGAGATCCTGGAAGATTTCAGCCTTCGTTTTGCCCGCGAAGTTCGCGGTGTCACGGAAGTTCAACTGATTGACAGCAATCTCATTCACTCCGCCGAGGCCCGTGAACTTGACTCCATGAAGGAAGAGCTGCAAGCAACCTATACAAAACCCGCGTCTTTTGCCTACAAAGACAAAATCCAGGTCATCAATTCGCCGATTGAGCTGCTTGACGCGGTTCTTGCTATTGGAAAACGCGGCTTGACCATGCAGCGTTATAAAGGGTTGGGCGAAATGAACCCCGATCAGCTTTGGGAAACCACTCTGGATACTGAAGCCCGAACACTTCTGCAGGTTAGAGTCAATCACGGTGATGAAGCAGACGAAGTCTTCTCAACACTGATGGGAGATGTGGTTGAACCCCGCCGCGAATTTATCCAGAAAAACGCGCTAAATGTCCGAACATTGGATGCCTGACCAATAGCAGGGGAAGGGTCTTGGCCCTTCCCTGCTTTTTTGATCTCGGGGTCTCTTTGGAAGTCCCGAAAAATAAGTGGCCCGATCGCATCACGCCGCGGCTTTAAATTCGTCCACTTGACGGCTTGTCAGATACCTCCCCCATTAGATTGCTCATCAAAGTAACGCCAGATTAACGATTGCTGGGATATTACTGTTCCGCGTTAGACTGAAATATCGACTTATTTCTGTTTAAAAAGCACCAGAATGCAAAAAGGGGAGTCGTAATTTTGGCCTATCTTTGCATAATGGACGTCTTATTTAGTGGGGGATTATAGTAATGAAGTTTTCGGTTCTGGCATTTATCGGTCTGAGTATCAGTCTTTTGACGACATCGGCGATGGCCGCCAATACGATCCCTAAAGAAATGCAAGCAGATGCTGAATATATGATGCGAAAAGTGGTTGAGGATATTCATCAGTATAAAGTCCGCACGACCGTGACCGATGTGACGCGGGATAAAGGGATCAAGGTTGTTGGATACGCCTTAAAATTTATTCCAGCACGTAAATTAAAGAAAAGCGGCGAAACCTTTTCCTGTGCCCGTGTTTCTTTAAAAACCAATATCAGAAGCGGTAAATCAGCGCGCAAGCAAATAAAACGAACCGACGAAATTTGCACTGGAAACAAATCGGGCAGAGTCAGATATGTGGCAAATGTTCACTAAAGCGTGCTGAAAATGTGACGATATGTGCTCTTTGTGCACTTTGTGTCTTTCTGCAGCTGTGACTTTCCTAATTCTGCCTTAAAATAGCGCCAATCTCAGCTAAACTGAAAACTGGTTTTATTTAGTCTTGCGGATTGTCCTGCCCTTATGAAAAATGCTTCTGACAAGAATCCCAGAAAAAAAGGGTCAGCGCGGAAAAGCCCGTCTCCCTATGAACAGCGAAAACCGGCACCCAAAAAAGCCAGGAATGCAGCGCTAAAGAAAACAGCAAAAGCAACAGCGAAAAAGAAATCCAGAGCAAAAGACAAATCGCCAACACCACCAGGCTCCGGTTGGCTCCGTCCCGTGGTTAATTGGGGCGGGACATTGGCCCTGTGGGGCATTCTGATCGTCGGCATCATATTCGGTTATTTTGCCTACACTTTGCCTGATATCTCCGGCATTGACATCATTGATAAACGCCCGTCCCTGGTTCTGCAAACGTCCAGCGGGACGCGTTTTGCCACCTATGGTGATCTTTACGGCAAAATGCTGACACCACAGAATATCCCCATCGTGATGAAACAGGCTGTCCTGGCAACAGAAGACAGCTACTTTTACAGTCATTTTGGGATCAATCCAGCAAGCCTTGTACGGGCGATGTGGCGCAATTATCAAGCGGGTCATATTGTTGCTGGCGGCAGCACGATCACCCAACAGCTTGCAAAAAACCTGTTTTTAACACCCGAACGCAACATTCAACGGAAAATAAGAGAGGTTTTGCTCGCATTCTGGTTGGAAGCCAATTATTCCAAGGAAGAAATTCTCGCCCTCTATTTAAATCGCGTCTATTTCGGTTCCGGCACCTACGGCATTGATGCCGCTACTCGAAAATATTTCGATAAGCCCATCGACAAATTGACTGTTGCGGAGGCTGCGCTTCTAGCGGGTTTACTGAAAGCCCCCACATATTACGCCCCAACCGTCAATTTGAAGCGATCGCAACAACGCTCTACTGTTGTTATTCGCCGAATGCAGTCTGTTGGGTATTTGACGGCGGCAGAGGCCGACACGCTTGTCAAAAATCCGGCACAGCTTCGTCATGCGGGCAGCAATTTCAAAAATGTCCGATATTTCTCTGACTGGGTTGTCGGTGAGGTTCAGTCCTATCTTGGACGAAACGAGCAGGATCTTATTGTCGTCACCACACTTGATCTTAACATGCAGAAAGAAGCAGAGAAATCGCTGGAAAAGCAACTTTCCAGAAATTCAAAAAAATACAAAGTGAATCAAGCTGCTCTCGTCGCCTTATCGCCAACAGGGGAGGTCAAAGCGATGGTTGGCGGGCGCAGTTACTCAAAGTCCTCCTTTAACCGGGCGACCTCAGCCAAGCGGCAACCGGGATCTGTTTTTAAAACTATCGTCTATGCCGCCGGTTTCGAAAATGGAAAACAGCCTGACGATATCTATCTGGATGGTCCGATCAATATTAATGGATGGAAACCCCACAATTACACCCGGCGCTATAGCGGCGCCATAAGCCTTCGAGAGGCTTATGCAAAATCCATAAACACTGTCGCCATCAAACTGAGTGAAGATATCGGACGACAAAAAGTCGCAAAAATGGCGCAAAAACTAGGAATTACAGGCAAA
>JAESPT010000264.1 GCA_016765515.1 Sneathiella sp.
AATCTGTTTTTCGTCAATCTCGACATTCGGCAAAGGTGTCACTTCTGACCCCGTACAGATCAGAATATTTTTACCCTTGATAACTTTGTTTTCGTCCCCGGTCACTTCAACGCGTCCGCCGCCCTGAAGCTCACCAGCTCCCTTGATGTAGGTCACTTTGTTTTTCTTGAGCAAAAACTCGATGCCTTTCGTCAAACCAGAGACCGTTGTGTCCTTTTGGTTCAGCATGGTTTTCAGATCAAGTTTGACAGAACCAACTTTGATGCCTCGGCCTTCAAAATCATGCTGGACTTCTTCAAAAAGTTCAGAAGATCTCAACAATGCTTTTGACGGAATACACCCGACATTCAGGCACGTTCCACCAAGAGAGCCGCGTTTTTCAACGCAAGCTGTTTTCATTCCAAGTTGGGAGGCGCGAATAGCGGCTGTATAACCGCCAGGACCACCGCCGACCACGATCAGGTCAAATATATCGTCGCTCATTTTTGCCCCTTTAGGGAAGTATCAACAAAAATTACAGATCAAGCAGCAGGCGCTGTGGATCTTCCAAGGCATCTTTCACCCGAACAAGGAAAGTAACCGCGTCCTTGCCGTCAATGACCCGATGATCATAAGACAGGGCCAGATACATCATAGGCCGGATCTTGATTTCACCGTTCACAACCATCGGCCGTTCCTGAATCTTATGCATACCCAGAACACCTGATTGCGGTGCATTGAGAATAGGCGAAGACATCAAGGAACCATACACACCGCCGTTGGAGATCGTAAAGGTCCCACCCTGCATGTCTGCCATGCTCAGTTTGCCGTCGCGCGCTTTTTTGCCAAGCTCAACAATGCCTTTTTCGACTTCCGCAAAGCTGAGCTGATCCGCATCCCGCAGAACAGGCACAACCAGTCCATTCGGTGTGCCGACAGCAACGCCCATGTGGTAGTAATTTTTATATACCAGGGTGTCGCCTTCGATTTCTGCATTCACGGCTGGAATTTCTTGCAAGGCGGCAACGCAGGCTTTGGTGAAGAAAGACATGAAGCCAAGTTTCACACCATGTTTTTTGACAAACAGATCTTTATATTCAGCGCGAAGGGCCATCAATTTTGACAAATCCACCTCATTATAGGTGGTCAACATTGCCGCTGTATTCTGAGCTTCCTTCAGCTTTTTCGCGATACTTTTGCGAAGCCGAGTCATTTTCACCCGTTCCTCGCGAGCTGCTTCCGGCCGCGGACCAGCAGGCACTGCAAGTGTGGCAGGTGCTGCGGCAACCGGTGTCGCCGCTGCTATTGGAGCAGAAGGAGCTGGCGAACTGCCGCCATTTTCCATGGCTTCCAGAACATCCCCTTTGGTGATCCGTCCATCTTTTCCCGTGCCGCGAATATTGGCAGCATTGAGGTTATTTTCATCGATCAACTTCTGTGCTGCCGGTAATATTTCAGCCGGGGCGCCTGCTGTTACTGCAGGCGCTTGAACGGCAGGTGCTGGAGTTGCTGCTACGGGAACGGCCGCTGGAGCAGCTGGCGCTGGTTTTTCTTCCGCTTTCACAACAGGCGCTGCAGTGGCACCGGATGCCCCGGCTGTAATCTGACCAAGCAAGGCACCAACCTCAACGTCTTCACCTTCGGGTGCCAAAATTTCTTCCAACCGCCCCGCTTCTGAAGCATTAATTTCCAACGTTACTTTATCGGTTTCGAGCTCAACAATCGCTTCATCCTTGGCAACTGCGTCGCCCACCTGCTTGAACCACTGGCCAACAGTCGCTTCAGTTACAGATTCGCCGAGTATAGGCACACGAATTTCAACAGTCATATTACTACTTTCCTATTCGGATTTAATGCCAAGAGCATCATCCACTAAAGCCGCTTGTTGCTTATTATGTATTTTCAACAATCCAGTTGCAGTCGCAGCAGATTCAGACCGTCCCGCATATCGGACGCGAGAAACATTTTTCATGCCAATTTTAGCAATCACACCTTCAAGATTTGGTTCGGCAAAAGTCCACGCCCCCATATTTTTGGGTTCTTCCTGACACCAAACGATATCGTCGATATGTTTGAAGCGGGACAACTCCTCCTCGAGTGCTTTGGCCGGGAATGGATAAAGCTGTTCAAGCCTTAAGAAAAATATATCCTTCAGATCCTGTTCGTCCCGGCGCGCTCTCAAGTCATAATAGACTTTACCGGAGCACAGAACGACGCGCTTAACATCTTTGTCTTCACACAATTTTTCATTGTCATACAGAACCCGATGAAAACTTGAACCCGGACCCATTTCCTCCAACGTAGAGACCGCCGCTTTATGTCGAAGCAGAGATTTTGGTGTCATAATAACAAGAGGTTTACGGAATTTCCGGTGCATCTGACGACGCAATACATGGAAATAGTTCGCCGGGGTCGTGCAATTGACAATCTGCCAATTATCCTGGGCGGACTGCTGGAGATACCGTTCCAACCTGGCGGAGGAATGTTCCGGACCCTGGCCTTCATACCCATGGGGCAACAACATAACCAAGCCACTCATGCGCAGCCATTTTGCTTCACCGCTTGAAATGAACTGATCAATTATAACCTGCGCACCATTGGCAAAATCACCAAACTGAGCTTCCCATAACACGAGCGTTTTCGGCTCTGCAAGGGTATAACCATACTCATAGCCAAGGACAGCGGCTTCAGAGAGCAAACTGTCGATTACTTCGTAATTGGCCTGGTCACCGTCCAGATTATTCAACGGGATATATCGATCTTCTGTCAATTGATCGACAAAAACTGAATGACGCTGAGAAAAGGTTCCGCGGCCGCAATCCTGACCGGACAAGCGCACGGGATATTCTTCTTTCAAGAGAGAACCAAACGCCAGCGCTTCAGCTGTCGCCCAGTCAATTCCCTCACCCGTATCGATCATTTTCTTTTTGTTCTTCAAGACACGCTGCAGTGTCCTGTGAACATTAAGACCGTCAGGAACGCTTGAAAGTGTCTGACCGATCGCCCGAAGTTGATCAATCTCAACAGCCGTTGTACCGCGGCGAGCTCCGTCGTCAGCACGTTCAAATCCTTGCCAGCGACCTTCAAACCAATCGGCCTTGTTTGGCTTAAAGCTATTTGCTGTTTCAAACTGCTTTTCAAGATAATCCCGAAATTCTTTGATCCAGCCTTCGACTTGCTGTTCGGTCGCAACGGCCTCAGCAATGAGTTTCTTGGCGTAGATCTGCATAGTTGTCGGATGCTGTGCAATCGTCCGGTACATTAATGGCTGAGTGAAGGCTGGCTCATCGCCTTCATTATGGCCATGACGGCGATAACAGAACATATCGATGACAACATCAATCTGGAACAGTTGACGAAATTCAGTGGCAATTTTTGCCACATGACAAACCGCTTCCGGATCGTCGCCGTTCACATGAAAGATTGGTGCCTGCACAATCTTACCAACATCCGATGGATAAGGACTTGAGCGGGAATATTTTGGACTTGTGGTAAAGCCAATTTGGTTATTAACCACAAAATGAATAGTGCCTGATGTACGGTAGCCTTTTAGTTCTGACAGGCCAAAACATTCAGCAACAATCCCCTGGCCAGCAAATGCCGCATCCCCGTGAAGGAGAAGGGGCATAACCTGTCCGCCCACATCATCACCGATTTGCGATTGCTTTGCCCGGGCTTTACCCAGAACAACCGGATTAACCGCTTCAAGATGAGACGGGTTTGCGGTCAAGGAAAGATGAACACTATTGCCATCAAATTCCCGATCAGAAGACGTTCCCAGATGATATTTCACGTCACCGGAACCTTCTACATCTTCCGGGTTCGCTGGATTACCCTGAAATTCAGAGAAAACGGCCCGGAAAGGTTTGGCCATGACATTTGTCAGAATATTGAGGCGTCCACGATGGGGCATACCAAGAACAATTTCTTTAACGCCCAACTGGCCACCACGCTTGATAACGCCTTCCATGGCAGGAACCAAAGATTCGGCGCCATCAAGACCAAAACGTTTCGTGCCGGTATATTTAACATTGAGGAAATGCTCAAAACCTTCGGTTTCAATCAATTTCCGCAAAATCGCTATTTTACCTTCATCGGTAAAAGTGATTTCTTTATAACGACCTTCGATACGCTCTTGAATCCATGCCTTTTGATCCGGTTCCTGAATGTGCATGAACTCAACACCAATGGTGCTGCAATACGTCCGCGTAACGATTTCAAGGATTTCCCGAATACTTGCGCTTTCAAGGCCGAGAACATTATCAATAAAGATATCTCGGTCCCAGTCGGCATCCGTAAACCCGTAGGTTTTTGGATCCAGCTCTGGATGTTCTTTAGGAATTTCCAGGCCCAAAGGATCGAGTTGAGCTTTGAGATGTCCGCGAACCCGATAGGATCGGATCAACATAAGAGCCCGAATTGTATCAATAGCGGCGGCTCTTACATCCTGTTGGGGTAATCCATGCTGTTCCGCGACTTCAATGGCCCGGTAAGCGGCATCTCCCAAAATTCCGTATTCATCTTCAGGAGAAATTCCATTTGATGGGGTCCAGGGAGCGCCTTTATTTTCGGCAACCACCGTTTCCGCGTCATCACCGAGAGTTTGAAAATACTGCTGCCAGCTACTGTCAACGGAGGTTGGGTCATTCTGATAGCGTAAGTAGAGATCTTCAATAAATCCAGCATTCGCGCCGGAGAGAAAGGAAGAGTTGTCCAATTGCTGAGCCATTTCCGGTCATTTGGGCGGACGAATGCCCGCCCCCTAAGTAAAGATTGAGTTTTATTACGAAAGTAGTCTTAAACGACTACCCTTTCAAAACTCTTACCAATGTAGAACCAAGTGCAGACGGACTATCGGAGACAGTAATACCTGCACTGCGCATGGCATCCATTTTATCCCCTGCACCACCTTTACCGCCGGAAATAATCGCACCGGCATGACCCATACGACGGCCCGGAGGCGCGGTAACACCCGCGATAAAACCAACGACCGGCTTCTTGATTTTGGAAGATTTCAAGAATTCAGCGGCTTCTTCCTCGGCAGATCCGCCGATTTCGCCAATCATGATGATGGATTCTGTTTCATCATCGCCCAGGAACATTTCCAGACAATCAATAAAGTTGGTCCCGTTCACTGGATCACCGCCAATACCGATACAGGTAGTCTGGCCAAGTCCCGCTGCCGTTGTCTGAGCAACCGCTTCATAGGTCAGAGTGCCTGAACGGGAAACAATCCCTACATTACCGCGGCGGTGAATGTGACCTGGCATAATACCAATTTTACATTCATCCGGCGTTATAACGCCGGGGCAGTTAGGGCCGATCAGACGTGTCCTGCTATTCTTCAGGGCACGCTTCACTTGAATCATATCCAGTACGGGAATACCTTCCGTAATACAGACGACCAACTCAATACCTGCATCGACCGCTTCTAAGATAGCGTCAGCCGCAAACGGAGGCGGCACATAGATCACACTGGCATTGGCACCAGTGGTGTGGACAGCTTCATCCACTGTATTGAAGATAGGCAAATCAAGATGGTTTTCTCCACCTTTACCGGGCGTTACGCCACCCACCATTTTTGTACCGTAGGCAATCGCCTGTTCGGAATGGAAAGTCCCTTGTGAGCCTGTGAAGCCCTGACAGATGACCTTTGTGTCTTTATTGACGAGAACGGCCATTATGCTGCCTCCTTCACTGCTTTTACAATTTTCTCTGCGGCATCACCCAGATCTTCACCAGACAGGATTGGAAGACCGGATTCGGCGAGAATTTTCTTACCAAGTTCAACATTTGTGCCGGCAAGGCGAACAACAAGCGGCACACTGAGCGCCACTTCACGAGCGGCCGCAACAACACCCTCAGCGATCACATCACAGCGCATGATACCGCCAAAGATATTGACCA
>JAESPT010000265.1 GCA_016765515.1 Sneathiella sp.
CCATTGCGGCAACAATTGCTTCGAAATCCCCCATGGCAGTTCACGGTACGAAAGAAATGCTCAACTATACTCGGGACCATTCCGTTGATGACGCGCTAAACTATATGGCGGTATGGCAGACAGGCATGTTTTTTTCCAACGATTTGTTCGAAGCGGCAGCAGCAAACAAGGAGAAACGGGAACCGGTGTTTGAAAACCTGTTGCCCCCGAAAAAACTGGTTCGTCGCTTGCCGTAGGGTTTTCTCTATCGGCCAATAACTTTCCATATTCCGTCGGCGGTCATGATGATTTTATCGCCGGCGAGAAGCTCTCCGCGTACAAAAACAACGGAAATACCCTGGCGGGTGATGGAGTAGCTCATTTCCAGCCATTCTCCGGGTTTTGCACTTGCAACAAAATCACAGTTCAGGCTGATGGTTGAACACGGCTTGTTACCGAGAGCGCGCCAAACAGATTGCCCGAGGACTTCGTCCATAAAGCTCATCATCATCCCGCCATGAACCAGGCCATTGTAATTGGTGTGGCTGTCATCAGGCATAAAACCAAAGCGATAGCCATCCGCGTCTTTTTTGTAATAGATCGGTCCAATTTTTTCCGGAAATTTGTTGGGTGCCGAATATTTGCGGAAGCCATCAGGGATTACGTTAAGCGACATAAATTCTCTCATTTATTTTTTGAGCAAGTATGCCGTTTTTTTGTTTGGATGCAACAGGGCGTGACCCAGAAAACAGCCTCACTGTAAACCGGGTCCGCCATGACCGTATCGCCCGGTCTATTCTTCCTTACTAAATCCGTTTCTCTCTGCATTTTCAATGCATTCAGATTTATCGGCATATCCTTGTGTGGAAGCACCGACGATCCGTCCGTTTGTTGCCGTTCTGCGCCAGCGCCATTTATTCCGATTTCCCTGATAAAATTCCCACGTATCTTTGTCGCCTTGAATATCCATAATTATTTTCTCCGTCATGATAATATGAAAAAGACGACTGATCGGGCTTTATGTGAGAAGCAATAAACAGACGATCAAAAAATGATGGAATGGAATAATCATTATTTAGGGGATACAAAATATATGATTAGACAAAAAAGCGGAGAAATTTCCCTAAACACACGCGGTCGAGGTTTGAATGATGTGACGGGTTCTATTCATGAATGGCTAGATGATACGGGTTTGTCCGAAGGCGTTTTGACGGTTTTTATTCAGCATAGCTCCGCGTCCCTGATCATTCAGGAAAATGCCGATCCGGATGTTCAATTGGATTTGCAAGACTTTTATGCCAGCCTCGTGCCTGACAATCCTTCGCTGTATCGCCACACCGCAGAAGGGGTTGATGATATGCCGAGTCATATCCGTTCAACTCTAACCGACGTGTCTTTGACAATCCCCGTTGTTGGCAAATGTATGCGTCTTGGAACCTGGCAGGGCGTTTACGTGTTTGAGCATCGTACCAGCCCTCATCATCGGACGTTGGCGCTGAACTTCATGGGAGAATAGCTGACCTTTAACCGCCAGAATTTTCCATCAGGCGACTATAGAATTGGATGATTTCTCTGTAATTATCTATCAAGATGCGTTCATTGGTGCCGTGAACGCGGGAGAGGTCTTCTGGGCCAAATCGCAGGGGAACAAACCGGTAGTTATCCTCAGCGATACTTTCATAATGTTTGCTGTCTGAACCGGCGAGCATCAACCCCGGCGCAATAATTACTTCAGGGAAAACCTCGCGGATCGTTTTTGCAACTATAGCATAATTTTTGCTGTCGCTGTTGGAAACGCGAGACGGGTTATTCCCTTGCTTTATTGTTATGCTGACATCTGGATTGTTGATTGTGTCTTCCACATGCTTGACTACCTCGTCAATGTTGCTGCCGGGCAAGATGCGAAAATTAACGGTGGCTTTTGCCGTGCTTGGAAGAACGTTGTCTTTGGTTCCTCCACTAACAATCGTTGCAGCCGTGGTTGTTCGAACCATGGCATTCGTTGTTTTGCTTTTCGCTAGCTGGCTCACAAGAATAGGATCAAGAAGCCAGCGGTTAGAAATTACAGCCTTTAAGGGGGTTGGCATGTAGGGGGCAAGGGTCTCCAGCATTTCGGATGCTGGACTTTGCAAAGAGGCTGGCAAGCGATTTTGTTCCAGATCGACAATCGCTTTGGCGATTTTGCCAACTGCGGTCGCTTTTGGTGGCAAAGATGAATGTCCGCCGGTTGCCGTGGCCGTGAGTTCCAACGTTAGGAAACCTTTTTCAGCCAGCGCTATCAGTGCAATTGGCTTCTCAATACCGGGCATGATGCCTTCAAGGACAACCATGCCTTCATCTAAAGTAAAGGCAAGCTTTACTCCCTGTTGTTTCAGGTGATCAGCGATCATCCCGGCACCGTTATCACCAAGTATTTCTTCGTCGTGACCAAAGGCAAAAAGAAGGGTGCGCTTGGGTTTTAAACCTTGATTTAGCTGGTGCTCAGCCGCCTCCAAAATTGCGAATACAGAAAGCTTGTCATCCAGGGTTCCGCGTCCCCAAACTGCACCGTCGGCAATTTTTCCAGAGAAAGGGGGATGCTGCCATTTATTTTCGGTACCCATTTCAACAGGCACGACGTCCATATGTCCCATGAGCATGGCAGGTTTTAAGGAGGGATCACTTCCCTGCCAGGTATATAAAAGGCTGTGCCCTCCGATGACTTCTTTCCTAAGGTTTTTGGCAATCATGGGAAATGATTTATCAATGAGAGCATGTAGATCGTTAAACGCACTGGCAGCAACCGGTGCGTCCAGGGAAGCGGAAATCGTTTTGATCTGGACGGCTTTACTTAAGCGCATTGTCGCCGCTGGCAGATTTATTTTAGCAAGAGTTACGGGTTTTTCTGTCGTTATTATCGGTGTATTGGTGACAGTCTTAAACGTCATCACTGCGGCAAGTGCCGCAATAATAACCACGAGAAGAAGTATAGCTTTTTTAATCAATTGACTGTCCCCGGAGTGTTTTTTATTGCAGCAACTCTACCGCGAATGATTAGATTGAGAAACCACCAAGTTTTGTTTCCAGATATTCAGCAATTCCCTCGTGTCCGCCTTCACGGCCAAGACCGCTTTCCTTCATGCCGCCAAAGGGTGCCGCCGCAGCGGTTGGGTTGATGTCATTAATGCCGATAATACCGAATTTAAGGCTTTCAAACATTCGAAAAGCGCGTCCGATGTTCGGGGTATAGACATACGCGGCCAAGCCGTAATTGGTGTCATTGGCTTTTTCAAGAACCTCTTCTTCGTTCTCAAATGTTAGCACTGGGGCAACAGGTCCAAAGGTTTCTTCCCGGTAAATCAGCATATCTTCGGTGACATCGGCAAGAATAGTCGGTGCATAGAAAAACCCCTTATCCAGGTCGTTATCCATCAGCCGGTGACCGCCGCAGATGAGCCGTGCCCCTTTATCAAGAGCGTCTTTAACCTGACGTTCCACTTTTTCAATAGCGCCTGGACCAACGAGGGGGCCGATGCTGACACCGTCTTCAAGACCATTCCCGCCGCGCATACGGTGAACCCGGGTGTGCAGGGTTTCTAAAAAGGGCTCTACAATGGATTTATGGACAAAGATGCGGTTTGGACTGATGCAGGCCTGTCCTGTGTTAAGAAATTTTACCAGTGAGACCCCTTTCGCAGCATGTTCAGGATCGGCGTCATCAAAGACGATAAAGGGAGCATGTCCCCCCAGTTCCATGGAAACACGTTTCATGTTGGCGGCAGCGCCTTGAGCCAGCATTTTACCAACGTTTGTGGAGCCGGTGAAGGTTAGCTTGGCGATTTTTGGGTTACTCACAAATTCTTCGCCAATGGCGGCGGGGTTTGAGGTTGTCACCAGATTGACAACACCGGCTGGCAGGCCTGCTTCTTCAAAGATCTTGAACATTGCAACGGCACAAAGCGGGGTGGCTTCAGCGGGTTTCAAAACGATTGTGCAACCTGCTGCAAGGGCCGGCGCAATTTTTCGGGTCAGCATGGAAATTGGGTAATTCCACGGCGTAACTGCACCGACCACACCGACGGGATGCTGCTGGACGATAAAACGCTGATCACCGCGCGGGGCTGGAATAGTTTCACCGTAAATACGTTTTGCTTCTTCAGCATACCAAAGCAGAAAATCTGCACCATACTGAACTTCGTTGCGGGCCGCCTTAAGCGGTTTTCCCTGCTCTGTCGTCATTGTGCGGGCAAGGTCTTCCTTGCGAGCCAGCATAATGCCGTGGGCTTTATAAAGGAAGGCGGATCGTTGATAAGCCGTTGCTTTCGACCAGGTTTTAAACGCTTCAGTGGCAGCATCAATCGCTTCAATCACGTCTTCTTTGCCGCCATCTGGGACGCTGTCGATAACGGTGCCATTTGCTGGGTTTATGACATCAAACCGTGAACCGTCTTTCGCTTCACACCACTGACCATTGATAAACATCTCTAGATCCATCCTCAATTTATTCTGTTTGCATGGGCCTTACCGTGTCACGACAATCGTGTAAAGGGCAGATAATACAGAAACAGGATGTAGAAATTAAACCGCCCAAAGGAGCTTCCCTTCGGGCGATTTAAAAAAGCAATCTGTGAGTGTCAGTGAATTATTTTATAAATGGTGGTTCGTCCATCTCCCACTTCGTAAGGGATGCCTTCCAGATCGTGTATATGTACATCATGGGCGCGGTTGTGTGTGAGGGTTTGTATCGCCCGCTTCTCATGGTCTTCATCCCGTGTGTGAATCCACAGAGGAATGCCGCCATGTGTGAGCTGTTGGCTATAATACCGATCCTGACGCTTGCGCAGAATGTAAACACATCCAGCACCAATTGCCGCGCCAACGATCCCGGCTAAACCAGATATGGTGAGTAATAAGAGAGTTGATAATCCAAAGGCGGCAGAAATACCCGCACCACAAAGTGTCAGGATATAGATGGGGGCACCAAATACAGCCCCTTGAGCGTCACCGACGGATTCAGGTTCAACGATGGGCCCGCGCAAGGCTGTCGGACTATCCTCAGTTTGTATGGTGTCATTGATCGGTATTGTCGCTGTCGTGCCAACGACCTGCGGGCGGGACAACATGGTAATGTCCGATCTGTCAAAGCCATTACTTTGCAATTCGTTAATGCAGTCATGTATAGCGCCAATGTCATCGAACAAGCCAACGGCTTCACGAACATACATGTCACTTTCATGGGTGGTTTTTGTCATGGGGGGATACTCCTGTCTTCAGGCTGAGTTCCCCCGGGCAGCGCATATGGTTAGTTCATGTTGCTGTGCAGTATAAATGAAAACTCTCTAATATGCAAAAATATAGTCCATCATTTTAATGTGAAAAATTCCAGACATCCGGTTTCTCTAAGATACTGATCTGCCCTGTTTTTGCTCTCGGGGGGCAGGGAGGCATATCTGGATCTCAAGTCGCTGAGACACTTTATCTGATATTTGAATGTCTTCTGTGTGTAAGGATGTCCCAACAGGTTTAAACTGAAGTTTTCTTTCCCTGCATCGAAAGCGTCTGCATTCGCTTGCAGAAAAGGCAAATAAACTTCGCCGGCGAAGTTGAGTAATCCTATTGTAGCGGGATTGAGTGTTTCACCAGAGAGCCATTCCCCCTCAATACCGGACGCGTCTTCCAAAATTCGGATCCAGCTTTCTGTTCGCTGCGCTTCTTCTCGCATAATTGCTAGTGGCGTGGGATCGGTTGCCAGGGTGCACAATTGCCCGAACAGTCCGAAATCACCCAGTGAAGGTCGAGAGCCAAAAAGGTAACGATGCTGATCCACATGTCCTTCCAGGATGTTTAGAATTCTGTGGTATGAGTTTTCGACGGTAGGTCTGTTTTCCTCCGTACATCCAACAAGCGGCATGCGTCCAATTTGACGGTCAGAGAAAGCGTGCATATGTGCCTTCCTCTCTTCATCAGTCGCGTCAGGATATTTTTCGTCAATAATCCATTGAGTGGCATATTTGATATCGGCCTCATACATCCAGCGATAATGGAACATGGATTTTGTCAGCCATTCATCCCCCATATCTTCAATCAGATGACTGAGAAAAGCATGAGAAGGATCTTCGGGGATTATTGATCGGTCATCTGGGTGTCGTTCTTCCAGAAAATAGGCCAGCGGTGTGCTGTCGATCATTGTGCTGTTGTCCTCCGGCAGCATTAACACCGGGATCAGGGCAGGTTTTACATGATCGATCAAACTTGAATTGCGGGTTGTTCGAATGACCCATTTGAACGGCAAACGTCGATAACGAAGGATGGCGCGCATTTTCATGGAATATGGCGAGCCGTTGGTGCCTATCAGTGTATAGGGTTTTGTTGATTGACTGCTCATTATTTTTCTCCTTTTTCGGCAGATCAGAAGTTTAGGAAAGATTGTAGCGGGAGTCCAGATTGGCAAAAGAATACAAAGATCATTTGATTCGTGAGAATATTGGTCTGCTTACCTTGCCTGATCCTGAGCATTCGATAGAATATAGAAAAAGGAGGGGCCGATGACTTTAATTCAAGAACGAAAAAATCTAATCGTCAGAACCATGGACCGAATTCGAACGCTGTTGAACGGACGTAATCCGGATTTGGATGTATTGGATGCGGTAAAATCGGAATTGATGGAACTGGCGAAATCAAAACATCTGTTCAGCCTCGAAGATTTTCCGCCCCCGGACAGCAATAGTGAGCGAAACAGTTGTCTGTATCGCCTGTCAGAAGATGACGACCACCAATTCGCTCTGTATGCAAATGTAGCGAATGGCACCGTTGACGCCCCCCCTCATGATCACACAACGTGGGCTGTAATTGTCGGGTTGCTGGGGCAGGAGCGGAATAAATTCTACAAAAAGATTTCGCACGGGATTGCCGTGGAGCGGGAAGAAATAGTCGAAGAGGGAACCGGTGTCACGCTTCTACCTGATGATCTTCACAGTATTCATATTCAGGCAGGTGAGGCTGTGCTCAACTTTCATCTTTATGGACTGGGGCTTGAGCAACTGCCAGGACGCAATTATTGGAGTGCTCACAATAAAATATGGAAAGTTTTCCCGCCTCATACGGATATCCGTGAGGCCCGATCATGAACTGGCCTGGAATCTCTGCTGATCAACTGCATAGGAAGTTGAAAACGGAGGGAGAACTGGCGTTTCTTGATGTGCGGGAGCAAGGCGTGCATGCGCAAGGGCATCCATTTTTTGCGGTCCCGTTACCCCTTAGTTGTTTGGAGTTGGAGGTAGAAAGGCTGGTCCCTCGTAAGTCGGTTCCCCTTTATTTATTGGATCAGGGGGATGGCGATACTTTGGCCATACGCGCTGCAGAGCGCCTACAGGAAATGGGTTATTCGGATATCACGATACTGGATGGCGGAGTTTCCGGGTGGCATAGTGCTGGCTTGGAGATTTTTTCGGGTGTGAATGTTCCGAGTAAAGCATTTGGCGAGTTTGTCGAGGCTCGAAATGAAACGCCGCATATGAGCGCGGAGATCTTGGCTGAAAAAATTAGCACCGGCGAAAAGATAACCATCCTGGATAGCCGTCCTTTTGATGAGTATCATCGTATGTGCATTCCAGATGGCCTGGATATGCCAGGGGCGGAATTGGTTTATCGGATCTTTGAAGCGGTTCAGGATGAGACACGTACAATTGTTGTTAATTGCGCGGGGCGAACCAGAAGCATAATCGGTGCCCAGTCGCTAAGGAATGCAGGCATTAAAAATCCGATTTTTGCCCTTAAAGACGGGACAATGGGGTGGTATTTAGCTGGCAAGGAACTTGAACATAATGCTAACCGAATTGCCGGGCTGCCCTCGGAAAGCTCTTTGGAAAAAGCTATAAAAGCCGCAAAAAGTGTGGCTCAGAAGGCCGGTGTTTCAGAAATTAGCTGTCA
>JAESPT010000266.1 GCA_016765515.1 Sneathiella sp.
CGGATATTGATCCTACTGGATCCCCTGCATTGTCTCTTGCCGATAACAGGGGCGCGCTGGCTTTTCAGGATTTGTCATCCGCAACAACGACTTTTGCAACGGTGGGCGGCATTCCAGGATCCACTGTAACCATCGCAGAATATGCGGCTCAGATTTTGGCCACCGCTGGTTTGGACGCCGCGCGGGCAGATAGCTTGCAATCAGATCGCTCTGCGCTTGCGGGGGTTCTGGAAAGCAAACTCATGGAAGCATCTGGCGTCAATATGGACGAAGAGCTTGCCAATCTAATCATTTATCAGAATGCATATAATGCTGCAGCCCGGGTTATTACGACGGCTCGGGATATGTACGACATCCTGTTGAATATGACTTAAAAATAGGGCAGTCCCCTTAGGAGAAGTATAATGACCAGAGTTTCAACCTTCCAGCAAAGTCAGACGTTATTGCAGGACATGTTGGCCAACCAGCTGAGGGCTAATGACGCACAACGGCAGGTGAATACAGGTCATGTTGCTGAGTTTTATAAAGATATCTTCCAGGATACGGCAAGTCTGAACGGAGCGAAGTCGTTATTGTCTAGATTGGAACAACATAAAGCTAATGATGGCAGGATTCAGGCAGGTTTGTTCAGTTTTGACGCGGCGCTAGGCGGGATGGAGCAAGCCGGAACGGATATCAAGGAAGCTGTTATGGGAGCGATAAACGCATCTTCCGCGCAAGGGTTTGATGCTGCGATAGAAGGGGCATTTGATGCCGCTCTCAGTTTTTTGAATAGTCAGACGAGTGAGGGTTACCTGTTTAGTGGATCTCTAAAAGATACTGCTCCTATCAATATTACGGCGATGAGTGATTTGCTGACTGCGTTGGAACCGCCTACCGATATATTTGCCAACAACAGTTTGAAAACGACTGTCCGAATTGATGAAAACCGATCCCTTGAAATCGGTATTCTTGCAGATGATGTGGGTCTTGAGATAATGACGGCAATCCAGCGAATTGCTTTGTGGCAAAATGGAACTCTGCCCACAACGGCGCCAATACCCGTCGGGCCCGCAGGACCAGTCTCGACACCGCTTACGCCAGAGGATCAAGCATTTTTGACAGGTGAGATTGCTAATCTGGAAAATCTGATCAAGAATATCAGTGAAATTCGGGGCGCAAACGGCCTTAATCTGAAAACCGTTGAAGAGACTGTTATCTCTTTGGATACTCAGATCGATCAGTCAGAAATCTTTATCAGTAATATCGAAGACGTGGATGCTGCAGAAGCCATAACGAATCTGAACCAGAGAAATTTTGCTTTGGAAGCCTCTTACAATGTTCTCAGTCAGGTTAATCGTCTCAGTTTGCTAAATTTCCTATAATTCAACCACTTTTTGCCCTGAATTAGTGATTTGTGAACAACGGGCAATTTGAAAACTTGCATCCTGTATAGGTCAGCCTATATTGCGCGCCATGAATTCACTCGGTTTTGATACAGCGCCCGAAGAGACGCGCGTCGTTGTCGCCATGTCTGGCGGCGTTGACAGTTCCGTGACAGCAGCTCTTTTAAAAGATCAGGGCTATGACGTCGTTGGTATTACTCTTCAACTTTACGATCACGGCGTCGCTGTGCAGAAAAAAGGCGCCTGTTGCGCTGGGCAGGATATTCATGATGCCCGCCGCGTGGCCGAGGCCATTGGTATTCCCCATTATGTTCTCGACTATGAAAACAGATTTCGAGACAGTGTTATGGAAGAGTTCGCCGACAGTTACCTTCGCGGTGAAACGCCGGTCCCGTGCGTACGCTGTAACCAGACAGTGAAGTTCCGGGATTTATTGGAAACATCAAAAGACCTTGGGGCTGTTGCTCTGGCAACCGGTCACTATATCCGGCGTGAAGGCGGGCCGGAAAAGGCTCGGCTTTTTCGCGGTAAAAATGCCATTAAGGATCAAAGTTACTTTCTCTTTGCAACGACCCAGGAGCAGGCCGATTATTTGCGGTTTCCCCTTGGCGGCTTGACCAAGGAAGAAACACGGGCGCTTGCAGAAAAATACAATCTGGATGTGGCGGCTAAACCTGAAAGCCAGGACATCTGTTTTGTGCCAAATGGCAATTATGCCAGTGTCATTGAACGGATCAGACCCGGTGCGGGCAAGGTAGGCGACATTGTTGACCTTTCCGGTAAGGTTCTTGGGCAGCATTCCGGCATTATCAATTATACAATTGGGCAGCGACGCGGCCTTGGTGTTGCTACTGGAACGCCGATTTATGTTGTCCGGCTGGACACAGTTCGAAACCGGGTTGTGGTCGGGCCGCCTGAGGCGCTGCTTGTCTCCAAGATATCGTTGCGCGAAGTCAACTGGATAGGGGATACGCCGCTAGATGACAGCGGGTTAGACGTGATGGTCAAGGTTCGTTCCACACAGGAGCCCTTAAAAGCCACCCTCTACGGCGCACCAAACGGCTGGGCTGAGGTCCATCTCGACGATCCGGAGGCCGGTGTTTCTCCCGGTCAGGCTTGTGTTCTGTATGACGGGGACAGGTTGCTCGGCGGTGGCTGGATCGCTGGCACGGAAGCACCGATTACTGTGTAGGGGCAGGGACCTTTGAGGCCAGCTCGGCCAGTTGTTTTTTCATGCCGGTCGCTGCGAGGGCAAAACCGCCATCTCCGCCATCAACAAAGTGCAGATGTGCCCCTTCAGCCAGATTAAACACAAGGCAGGTCATTAGCGCAGTCTCTGACTTATGCAGGCCAAAAGCAATCTGGCCTCTATTATAATAGAGCTGTAGTTCCCTCTCAATCGCCTCTATCTGATCAGCGCGGCAGTCCAGGACCAGGCGGATCATATCATCAAAACGCTGGAAGTCTGTATTGGCCAGAAGTTCTTTTCGGTAAACCGGTGCGTCATAACTTCCCGCTTTTTTGCCTGTTTTCTCCAAAATAAATTGAATAAAACTCTGCCAGAAAAGCCTCAAATAGGTTTTGAAAGGGCTCTCGCCATTTGCCGTTAATTTCGCTTCCGTCCAAAGTCCGCGGGGCGGCCAGCGAAATCGCATATTCTCATTGCTTGTGGGCCGGAAATCGTCGGCCTCCTGTCCGAGGATTTGTGTCAGTTTTTCTAGAATTTCGGCGTAGATCCTGGCCTTGTCTCCCTGTGAGCCGACGGGGGCATTAACCAGCAAGCTGACGATTTGTCCATTTCGCGAATTCAGCGGCTCCCAGCGACAGGAAAGACCCTCCAGATCCGGTGGACCCTGTGGCTCTCGTGACGGGGAGATTGTATAGGGATTGTCGGGTGTATCCTGCTTTAGAAGACGATCCGCCTCCGTCAGGCCGCCGCCAGAAAACATGGCGAGAAACAGGCCATCACTGATCTCATATTTCAGCACGTTCACATCGAGGCCACGGGACCTTATATCCGCAACCGGAATGAGGCCCACCCGCAAACCCAGTTCAAATTGGTCTTGGGATAAATGACGGAGACGGATCAGAATTTCCTCAACGTCCGGCACCAGGGACGGCGGGATGGCAAGTGTCGCCCCATCGCCGCCAAAAACATACGGAATTTTTAGATCTCCGACAATATTGAGAATGCCCATGATACAGGCGGCGCCAATCATATTCACATTCTTGTACGCCCCGTCGTGAATGGCTTTGGTTGACCCTTTGACATCAGTCAGGACAATAAACCAGTCATCGGGAAGGGGAGTGTAGTTGTCATTGTTGGTCACAAGAGAGAAATCCGCGACGGGATGAAGGGAGGCAAAAAAATCCTGAGTTTCTGTCACTTATTTTTCTCCCCTGCCGATACCGTCGCTTTTCTTTTCAAGAAGAAAGTGCATCTGGATCATCTTCCTGTCCATCTTGTCAGGTGCGCGCTCTGCTTACCAGTCGTATTTATTCATTTCCTCGCTTGACAGGGCTCAAAAAAGACCCTAAAAACCGGCTTCCAGACACTGCTTGCGGTGTTTGCGCTTCAAGTGTGGCGGAGTAGCTCAGCTGGTTAGAGCAGCGGAATCATAATCCGCGTGTCGGGGGTTCGAGTCCCTCCTTCGCTACCATTTTTCCATAAGTCATTGATTTTCTTATAAGTGCATGTTTCCGCACGCCTTTTGAAC
>JAESPT010000267.1 GCA_016765515.1 Sneathiella sp.
AAATGACGACAGCTCTGTCCAAAAATGCTTTGGCAAGGACACCTCCATCAATTCTCAATTGGAGTAATCCGGTCGGGTCACCTTGAATAGAGACATGAAGTTCAAGGGAATAAAGTTTGTCTTCTTCGGTAATTAACTGTGCCAACCATTGCAGGCTGGTTTCACCCACCTCGCGCTCTCGTTTTGCAAGAAGTTCTGTTTCCCCGGTACCAAACATGGCATAGAGATACCCCTCTTTCACCTGTGGGTTTTGGAATATTCCATTCAGAACTTTTGCCGCTAATTCTGGGCTGAGACTATAGGCTGCTTCCGCAGCAGGATCCTTCAAACTGTTCATTATATGAGAAACAGCCGCATGAGTTTCCTCACGTTCTTGAAAAAGATCGTAGGAGAGCTGCGCGAAACTGAAAAGGAAACCGATACACACAGCCGCTATGACAGCTGTTTTTGTCTGTTTGACGGCAATATTGTGACGCAATTTCAAGGGCATTCAGTACTTTAGATCGTTATATGTAATTCCGATTTTTTAATATTAGAGTATTTTATATAAAATGTGCAGTGTTTTGAACGCTTTATCGAATTGTCGAAAGTTAATGATGCAATATGGAAGAAAACAGTGCGTTCCAATTTGAGATTGCGGCTTGTTCGGTGAATTTATTATTGTATTCCTCTTTTCCTTTTTCGATGAGGGAGTGGCGCAGTTCAACATTATCAATAAGCTGTTGTACGTGCGACGACATGGTTTCAGGATCATCCACAGGAGAGAGCAAACCGTTCACTTCATGGGTTATGTAGGCGGCGGGGCCAGCTGAAGCGGCTGCTATAATTGGGGTTCCAGAAGCCCATGCATCCAATGTGACATTTCCAAAAGGTTCTATCCGTGAGGGATAGAGACATATATCGGCTGCAGCGAATAACGACTCTTTATCCGTTCTCCATCCTAAAAACCGAACGCGCTTTTCTACATTCAATTCTTTTGCGAGAGATTTTAATTCTTCAAGCAAGTTACCGGCGCCACCAATCCACAGATAAGAGTTTTTCTGTTTTGCCAAAACTTTCAGGGCAATATCAAAGGCCTTATTCTGATGGAGGCGTCCCAAAGCAAGAAGGACAGTCGCGTCGTCCGGTGTATCCAACGTCGCTCGATCTATTGGAGCCGTCTCCTCCCACTTAACGAAATTTGGAATGTAATGCGTTTTCTCAGCAGGCCATCCAGACCGAATTAGATACTGACAAATGTCTTCCGTGTTTCCGACAAGGTGATCACATTTTTTATAGTATTTCAGGTTATAATAACCGCCTAGTCGTGCAACCTTTGGAAAATTCCCTGAAGGGATCATGTTGGATGCACGGGACATCCAACTCATATAAATATCAGGTCTAAAGTCATCGGCGAGGCGCTGTAGCTTGGGCTTTGTAAAAAAGTCAAAAGTACCGCCAAATTTCAACTCAAGGGGATCAATGCCTTGTTCGCGGAGTTGTTCGCGTCGTGTCATATTGCTTCGCATGGCAACGAGTTGTTCAAAATCAGCGCGTTTGAAAGCACCGGCCAAATAGACGAAAAAAGTTTCCGCACCCCCGTGACCCGCGCCACCAATTGCCTGCATGATTTTCATTAATGCCCCTCCTATGCAAGCCTTTATAAGGGAAGGGCCACTCTTTGCATAGCAGCCCTCTGAGATCTAAAATGTGTTGTTGATTAGTCGGTAGATGCCCCCTGCGCGATCCACCGTCCAAGCAGTAATCGCTCTTCCTCTGTCATTTCTGTCATGTTGCCAAGCGGCATCGCATCTGTATCAATAACCTGCTGTTTGATGCGGGTTCGTTCTCGGACAATCTGAGAAACAGTTTCTAGCTTTACGCCTTTTGGCGGTGCATCGAAATCCTCACTGGTGGGTTTAGCTGCATGGCAGGAAACACACCGTTCATCGACGATCTTTTGTACCACAGCAAAAGGAACCTTAGGCCCTTGTGACAGGTCAACGGATTTGGGAGCTGCAACATAGGCGATGGCGAAAATCATAACAAAGGCAATGGGCAAGAGAACGAACCCCTGTTTAGCTTTGCCTTGATTTTTCATATTGAAATAGTGCCGAACTAAAATGCCGACCAACGATATTCCAGCCAGCACCAACCATCCATAATCGTGTCCAAAAGTCATGGGGTAATGGTTGCTGATCATGATGAACAGCACCGGCAGGGTGAAATAATTGTTATGAAGGGAACGTTGCTTTGCTCTCAAACCTGGTGCCGGATCAGGGGTTTCTCCTTTTTCCACAGAACTGACAAGGGCTCTTTGACCTGGCATGATAACCATCAATACATTGGCTGCCATGATCGTGCCGATGATAGCACCAATGTGAATATAGGCTCCGCGACCGCTGAATACCTGGCTTAATCCCCACGCGGCCAAAGTTAGAAGCAGAAACAGGACAATTCCAAAGACTCCCTGATGATTGATGAGAGGCGATTTGCAAAGCAGATCATAAACAATCCAACCGCCAACGAGTGATCCCAGTCCGATCAATATGGCTGTATCACTTGAAATGTCCGCCACGCTCTGGTCAATGAGATAGATTTCCGCCCCAAAATAGTAGAGGAGGGTGAGGAGGACGAAGCCGCTTAACCAAGTAAAGTAAGCTTCGTATTTAAACCAATGCAGATGGTCAGGAAAGGTAGGCGGTGCAATCCGGTATTTTTGTACCTCATAGAAGCCTCCGCCATGAATGGCCCACAGTTCTCCGCCGACGCCCGCCTTATCTTTGTCGCCGCCTTTTTTCGGAGGGGTGAGGTTCATGTCTAGCCAAATGAAATAGAAGGATGCACCGATCCAGGCGATCCCCGTGATAATGTGTATCCATCTAATCCCTAGATGAAGCCATTCTACCCAATCAAATCCCATTAACCCACTCCGTTCAACATCAGTCTTTTGACGGATGTTTTTTACATTCTATGCAAAAAATTACTTTAATCCCACAGCTTGATGGATTCTGTATTATATGGGAATAGAGAATAAGAAGATTTACTTTCAAAAATAAATTGATAATGACATGG
>JAESPT010000268.1 GCA_016765515.1 Sneathiella sp.
AAAAAGGCAAAGAAACCTCAACCAACCCAATTGCCTCTATCTTCGCCTGGTCACGGGGCCTTCTTCACCGTGCCAAGCTGGACAGTAATGATGAGTTGAAAAACTTTGCTGAGACATTGGAGAAAGTCTGTGTTGCCACTGTTGAAGGCGGCGAAATGACGAAAGATCTGGCACTGCTTGTTGGACCGGATCAGTCCTGGCTGACAACCAATCAGTTCCTGGATGCTTTGGATACCAACTTGAAAAAAGCGATGGCTTAATCCAGACACACGAGATGTTCTGAGAAGGTCGGCAGAAATGCCGGCCTTTTTTATTGCCTTATAAATTATTATGCAAAAATTTTTGTCAAGTTATCATTAAAATAATACTAAATATAAATTTCTTTTTTATTATATTTTTACTTTAAAATATATATTTATTTAATAAATTACTTCTATGGTCTCCGTATTAATTGATTTATACATTTATTCGGAGGCTCTCATGATTTTTAAAAAGTCCCTATTGAAGTTCATATCAGCCACTATATTTGCCGCCAGTTTATCTACTCCCGCCTTCGCTGACACACTGGATTTCTCGGAAGTAACAAGTGGTTATACAGGCACATCAACCCTGAACCTTTCCAATGCAACATTTTATACAGACGCCCCAGAATTCTATATTGGGTTTTCCGGTTTATACGGCGAAAGCAATGGTTTAGGTGCCATTTGCGCCGTTGACGGTTTCGTTGATTGTGGTTTTGATATGGAACTTGAATTCACAGATATGGTAGAAAATCTCTCCTTTGCCTCCTTTGTAACCTCCTATGGCGATGAAGCTGAAATTTCTGCTTATAAGGGGAATGATTACCTTGGCAGCATTCTTGTAAATTCTGTTATGGATATAGATTTTTCTTCTTTCGGAATGATCAGCAGTCTGTTCTTTGACGACATAACCTTCAGTTCCTATAGTAATGGCATTGTCTATGGCGATTTCAACTTTGAAACAGTCAGTGCTGTCCCTCTCCCGGCTTCCCTGCCCCTCTTTGGTGCCGCTCTGGTCGGGTTAATATTTTTGAAAAAGAAACGAGATAGCGTCGAGGTCTGAACATACATCAACTCTCTTTCCTTGACGTAATAAGGCGGCCTTGTGCCGCCTTATTTTTTATCTTTTAAAAAAACCATTTTTACTTTTTGCCAAATTTGACCAATCACAACGAAGACCCGTCACATTTTATATTAGGTATAATTAATGAACTTTTATTGATTTCCCTATATCTTCTGCTCTTCCTTTCCAGGTGGATGGAGGATAAATGAAAATACCCGATATTCCTGCAGATGAGCAGTCCCGTTTGAGGACGCTGCGATCCCTGAATATACTGGATACACCTGCAGAAGAACGATTTGATCGCCTGACCCGCCTGGTAAAACGCATGTTTGATGTCCCCATTGCCCTGATCAGCCTAATTGATGAAAATCGCCAATGGTTTAAATCCAGTACAGGCATTGATTTCAAAGAGTCTCCCCGAGACGACTCTTTTTGCGGACACGCAATTCTGGGAAACCAGTTATTCATTGTTCCCGATGCCACAAAGGATCCCCGTTTCTCGGATAATCCTCAAGTACTCACAGGACCCTGCATTCGGTTTTATGCCGGATGCCCTATAAGAGCCTTGGATGGAAATACTCTTGGAACTCTTTGTATCCTAGATCAAATTCCGAGATTTTTTAATGAATCGGATTTGTCTGCTTTACGAGATCTCGCTGAAATGGTGGAACATGAGATTGGGGCCATTCAACTTGCCACCCTGGATGAGCTCACCGGTATTTCAAACCGACAAGGATTTACTGCTCTCGCCCAAAATAGACTTAATTTATGTGTACGGCAGAGAAAATCGGCAACCCTAGTTTTTTTCGACCTCAAAAAATTTAAATACATCAATAACACTTTTGGTCACGCCGAAGGAGATAAAGCGTTGACTATTTTTGCCGAAACGATGGCGAGAATTTTCCGAAACTCAGACGTTTATGGCCGAATTGGGGGCGAACAGTTCGTCATCTTGCTGACCAACACTTCCTATAAAAAAGCAACAGCGACCATTGAAAGGTTCCAACTAGCTATTGATATCCAGAATAAAGAGGCCAACAAAGACTATGATATTTCATTCAGTTCTGGATTGGTAACTATTGAGCACAATAACACTCTTTCCATCGAAGACTTATTAGAGAATCCTGATACCGCCATGTATCAGAATAAGGCACACTAATTTTGACTTATCAGGGTTCGGCATAATGGACCGTTTATTCTTTGACGATGCAAATAGCAAAGACGGCGTTTTATATGCAAAATTCGATTTTAAAGTCAGCGCTGTTCCTCTACCTACTAGCCTTGCCACTCTTCGTTTCAGCAATCGCTGGCCTTAGATTTCTGGGGTGGCGGCGAAAAAAAAGTTCCAAATAATTAATGCATTTTGGCAAAAAACCAAAGGTGACTTCGGCCGTCTTATTTTTTGGGAAAACACGCCGCTTCGATTTTGTTGCCATCTGCATCGAGAATAAAGGCACCAAAATAGGGCGTCATTGCCGCGTGCCGATTACCGGGGGCGCCGTCACTTTTTCCGCCTTCGATCACTGCGGTATCATGGAATTCTGTAACGGCGTGGATTGTCGCGGCCCTCAGACATATGTGACAACCTGAATTATTCGGTTGGGTATCCAAATTCGGTCGTTCATTGAGCCAGAATTCAGGGTATTTCTTGCCAAACCCGATGGAACGCTCCCGTTCCACCAAGATTGTTAACCCCAGTGGCGCCAATATTTTCGAATAAAAATCTTTGCTCCCCTTCAGATCACCAACGGGAATGGAAACATGATCAATCAATAGTATCTCCTGTAAAAATCAGGTCAGGCGCTTCCACAGCAGCTCATTGGTATAAGCATGCCCATCGCTTGCTATACTGGGAGTTGTTTTTAGGAGTAAGCCGCCGTCTTGCCAAACCATGGTGCGCAACAGCGGACCACCAATCCATTCTGGTACGGTCGACAACAGGACGTTATGGACGATCTGGTTACCCTCCAAATGAAAAGTTCCTGCATAAGAAATACAAATAGACGCCGTTGCAGGTGTTCGGGGCTCTTCATCTTTAAAATCAGCACGCATCAGAAAACCTGACATACGTCCTTCCACTGTGTAAATCAGCTGTCCCTGCACATCTTCACCCATGGGGTATGAATGGAATTTTCCGTCCTTGATGACGATCCAGTCAATCAACTCCCATGTACCAATCATATTAGGAGGAATTGTCGTAACATTCATATGGCGTGCCTACTTAGTAATTGTTTTACACACAACATAATCTCGATATGGACAAAAAAATACAAAAAAACCGACTCCTTTGCTGAAAGGTGCCGGTTTCTTTACTTACAAAGCGCCGTGATCAGAGCTTATGCGTCTTTTTCGTTGCCTTCGGCATCTTTTTCTGGAGATCCTTGAAGAGCGTCAGACAAAACACCTGCATTCTTCAAAATTTTAGTTTCAATTTCCTTGGCCATTTCCTCGTTTTCACGCAGGAACTTCTTCGCCTGCTCGCGCCCCTGACCAATTCTCTGACTGTCATAGGAATACCAGGATCCGGATTTTTCCACGATCTCAGCCTTGACGCCCAGATCCAGTATTTCACCGGTTTTAGAAATCCCTTCCCCATACATGATGTCAAATTCGATCACTTTGAAGGGCGGTGCAACCTTATTCTTGACCACTTTCACTCGGGTCTGATTGCCAACAATATCATCCTTGATTTTGATTTGCCCGATCCGGCGAATATCAAGGCGAACGGAAGCATAAGATTTAAGGGCATTACCGCCGGAAGTTGTCTCCGGGCTACCAAACATCACACCGATTTTCATACGGATCTGATTGATAAAGATAACCATACATTTTGAGCGGGAGATAGATCCGGTGAGTTTACGCAGAGCCTGGCTCATCAATCTGGCCTGCAAACCAACGTGGGTATCCCCCATCTCACCTTCGAGTTCTGCTTGAGGAACCAAAGCGGCCACACTATCAATAACCAGGACATCAATGGCGCCAGAACGCACAAGTGTATCAGTGATTTCCAGAGATTGCTCGCCTGTATCCGGCTGGGAGATCAAAAGTTCATCGATATCCACCCCGAGTTTTTTGGCATAAACCGGATCAAGGGCATGTTCCGCATCCACGAACGCGCACGTGCCACCCGCCTTTTGGGCTTCTGCGACCACATGAAGTGCCAAAGTCGTCTTACCAGAGCTTTCCGGACCATAAATTTCAACGACCCGCCCCCGGGGCAAACCGCCAATCCCCAGACCAATATCTAATCCTAGAGATCCTGTGGGAACACTCTCAATATCCAGAGATTCCTGCTGCCCCAGCTTCATGACTGAGCCTTTACCAAAGGCCCGATCAATCTGGCTCATAGCCGCTTCCAACGCTTTCTTCTTATCCATGCCACCTGCTTCAACGAGTTTTAATGCTGTTTGTACCATCTGTACCCCACTTATTCCATAGGTCTGACGAGGACGCAATGACAGCAATGTACATGTTTTGTTCTCATTGGCAACACTTTTTTAAATTATTGATATAAATCACTTATCTGCATTTGTTTTATCTTTGTTCTTTTTGAGGACAATTGATTCGGGTATCATCACAACCGTTGATTCGAATGAATCACCGGCTCAAACACAGTTCAGCCCATCACAATTCATCAGATAAAACACACAGCTGAGTGGCTATAGATGCAGCACTTATGGAACTATTGCGTCTGTTCCCTAACTGAAAGCTTCAATCTTGGGATTGACGACCTCTCTTTTTGCTGATTATAGTCCAATAACAGCACATTGTACGATAATACGTATAATGTAGAATTGACTTTGGTCTACTGTCTGCAAAAAGGAAAATAAAAATGATCGTTGATAAAGTCCTGAACTTCAACATACCGCAAACGGAAGAGCAGTATTCCCAGAAAGATGCCATCCTCTATGCCCTGGGGCTCAATCTTGGTCTGGATCCGGTCAATAGAGAGGAGCTTAAATACTTGTTTGAAGAAAACCTGTCCGTTCTGCCCACCTTCTCTATGGTGCTCGCCCATCCTGGATTTTGGCTACAAGATCCTTCCCTTGAAATTGACTGGGTCAAAATTCTACATGCCGAACAGTTTTTAAGCATGTCCCGCCCCTTGCCTGCTAAAGGCAACGTCATTGCCAGCTATAAGGTGCTGGGTATTACGGACAAGGGGGAAGGTCGCGGCGCTATTGTCTATTTTGAGAAAATTCTTAAAGATTTGAAGGACGGCGAAGAATATAGCCGTGTGACAACCGGTGTCTTCTGCAGGGGAGATGGTGGGTGCGGTAACCATGGACAGGTCCCTGAGCCTCTTTCGGCTGTCCCCAATGAAGATCCAGACTTGGTTATCCGCAAGACAATCGATCCGCGGTCTGCCCTGATCTATCGCTTGAGCGGTGATTTCAATCCCCTGCATATCTCCCCGGACATTGCCCACAAGGCCGGATATCCGCAGCCTATCCTGCATGGTCTTTGCACAATGGGCATTGCCGGACATATCCTGCTGGAAAACTTGGCGGCGGGTGATGCGGCGCAATTTAAAGGATATGCCTGTCGTTTCAGCCGTCCGGTATTTCCAGGAGACACGATCCGCACAGAAATCTGGAAAAACGGAGAGGTCGCCCATTTTCGGGTTATAGCGGAAAATCGGGATGAAGTGGTTCTGGATCGTGGTCAAGTCAAATTGAATACACAGTAATTATAGCCAAGAGAACACAATCATGACGGATCACTTGAATGCATCCACAGACGACGAAATCCTGGCTGAGCGCACAGAAGCAATCTGTACTTTAACCTTGAACAGACCACAGGCACGCAATGCGCTTACCACTCATATGGCTGACCTTCTGATATCCCAGATAGAAGCCTGCCAATCTGATGGGACGAGGGTTATTATCCTTACCGGCTCAGCCCCCGCGTTTTGCAGCGGCGGGGATCTCAATCTTATTGCAGAACTGGGAAAAGGCAAT
>JAESPT010000269.1 GCA_016765515.1 Sneathiella sp.
CAAACTGGTCGGTTTCAGACAAAGCCGTACACAGTGCGTGCGAGGCGACAAGTTCGTCCTTCTCTTCAGGTGTGATACGGCGCGCGGCCAATCGAGCGCAAACCGCTTCAAGATTAGCCATGACCTCAAACATATTCATCAGATCTTTAAGGGTGATTGTCGCAACCACGGCGCCTCGGCGCGGCCGAATTTCGACAAGGCCACTTGCGGCAAGACGGGTGAGGGCTTCACGAACAGGTGTTCTGGAGACGCCAAAACGGTCTGCAAGAATTGTCTCATCCAGCCTGGTTCCGGGCTTCAGCGATCCTGTTACTATTTCTTGTTCCAATATCGGCACAAGTTCGCTTGCACGTGATACGCCCACTCTATCCTCCTACTTGATAACGTCTGAACATTACCATTTTTCGTGTGTACGTAAAATCATTTCTTGTATACAAGGCAAAATTTCTACCATACAATCCTGTTAAATACCGGTCGCCGGTATAGACGCGTTTAGGGGCGCGGACAATAGGCCAGGCCCGACATCTGGCTAAAACAGGGAGAAAACAATGAAAAAGGTATTTTGGGGTTCCACTCTTGCCATAACCGTTGCAATGACGGCGCTGATTTCCGGAATGGCTTCAGCAAAAACGCTCAAAGCGTCGCATCAGTGGCCGGGCGGTAAAGGGGACGTGCGGGATGAAATGGTTCAAATCATCGCGCGGGAAGTCGGTAATGCTAACGTTGGTATCGATATCAAAGTGTATCCAGGTAAAAGCCTTTACAAACCAAAAGAACAATGGGGGGCGATGGTCAAGGGGCAGCTTGATATTTCTGCTTTTCCGTTAGCCTATGCGGCGGGCCGTCACCCTGAATTTGATGCGACGCTGATGCCGGGTCTGGTTAAAAACCATGATCATGCAAAACGGCTGAATGATTCCCCCTTTATGGATGATATCAAGAAGATCATTAATGATGCAGGAATTGTTGTGCTTGCTGATGCTTGGTTGGCTGGTGGTTTCGTGTCTAAGAAAAATTGTATTCTCGGGCCAGACTCGATGAAAGGTCAAGTAACCCGGGCTGCGGGTAAAGCGTTTGAACAGATGCTGGTTGGCGCTGGCGCGTCCATTGCGTCCATGCCCAGCTCAGAAATTTACAGTGCTCTGCAAACCGGTGTTCTGGATGCAGCCAACACAAGCTCCGGAAGTTTTGTATCGTATCGCATCTATGAGCAGGCCAAATGTTTGACTGCACCAGGCGCTAATGCACTTTGGTTTATGTATGAGCCTTTGTTGATGTCAAAGAAAAGCTTTGAAAAACTGACAAAGGATCAGCAGGGTGCATTGATGGCAGCGGGCCAGAAAGCGGAAGATTTCTTCTTTGGTGCCGCCAAGAGCCTCGATGCCAAATTGGTCGACGCCTATAAAACGGCAGGTGTTGAAGTCGTGGAAATGAGTTCAGACCAGGCAAAGGCATGGCGCGATATTGCCAACAAAACCTCCTACAAGGTTTTTGCAGAAAAAGTTAAAGGCGGCGATGAGCTGATCAAAAAAGCGCTCGCTGTTAAGTAAAGAGACCTGTCGCAGGCTTCCGGTTCTGGTTAGCGCCAGGCCGGAAGTTCTGTTTTTATGCCACTGTCGTAGGTGTTTTTCATGGCATTTTTTACGCAAATAATTCAGTTTCTATCCAGAGTTTTCGGGGTTATTGCCGCCACTCTTGTCGGACTGGCGATCCTTGTTGTCTGCCAAATGGTCGTTATGCGGTATTTTCTGAATGCGTCAACCGTATGGCAAACGGAATTTGTCACCTATTCCATTGTTGCTGCTACATTTATTGGTAGTCCTTATGTTCTTTTGATCAAGGGACATGTCAATGTAGATTTACTGCCTCACTATCTTTCGCCTACGCCTAAGAAAATTCTGGCCATAGTCGCGTCCTTGCTCGCTCTCGTATTTTGTGCGGTTCTTACCTGGCAATCCTACGGGCTGTTTCTTGAAGCCTACGAAGGGGGATGGGTCACAGACACGATTTGGGAACTTCCCCTGTGGATTACATATTTTCCCATGTTTATCGGTCTACTGCTTTTATGCCTTCAATATGTCGTGCAAATTCTGAACACTGCTTTTAATCAGAATTCCAGTTTTTCAGTGCATCCCTCACTTGAGAAGGGAGGAGAATAATGGAACCTATTACAATTGGAATTTTAGCCGCCATTACGGTGATTATTCTATTGGCAACTGGCATGCCTGTTGCCTTCGGACTGGGACTTGTGTCCATTGTCTTTCTCGTTCTCTTTGAAGGGATTGATAGCCTGTCCGTCATTGCGGAAACCTTCTTTGCTGGCATTGGTGAGTTTTCATTGGTTTCCATTCCCATGTTTATTGTAATGGGGGCGGCTGTTGCGTCTTCACCTGCGGGGAAAGACCTGTTTGAAGCATTGGATCGATGGCTCACGCGGGTTCCCGGCGGCCTGATTATATCCAACATTGGCGCCTGTTCAATCTTTGCGGCATTAAGTGGATCATCCCCAGCCACATGCGCCGCGATTGGGAAGATGGGTATCCCGGAGATGCAAAAACGCGGCTACCCTGATAGTCTGGCCGCAGGATCCATTGCCGCAGGCGGCACCCTTGGCATCTTGATACCACCTTCTGTCACCATGATTGTCTACGGCATTGCGACGGAGACCTCCATTGGTCGCCTGTTTTTAGCCGGGGTCTTTCCTGGCCTCCTTCTGACCGCTTTATTTATGGCCTGGTCGATATATTATGCGTGGCGGGAAGGGTATGATTTCCGGGCCAAGATCGGCGCGTTTACCTGGCGGCAAAAATTTGAAATCCTGCCCCGTGTCTTGCCCTTTCTTGCGATTATCGTCGGTATTCTCTTTGTTTTATATGGCGGCGTGGCAACGCCTTCAGAAGCAGCCGGGGTTGGCGCATTTTTCTGCCTCGTTCTTGTCGCTGTAATCTATAAAATATATCAGCCAAAGAAAATCTGGGCAATTTTGAGTGATTCCACGCGTGAAAGTGTGATGATCCTGATGATTATTGGCTCGTCTGCCTTGTTTACCTATACCCTGTCCAGCTTGTTCGTTACCCAGTCAATTGCGGAATATATAGCCTCCCTGGATGTGAACCGTTGGGGGTTGATGTTTATGGTCAATATCTTTTTGCTGGTGACAGGTTTCTTCTTACCGCCTGTCGCTGTCATTGTCATGACTGCGCCCATATTACTGCCTATAATTATCAGCGCGGGATTTGATCCCTATTGGTTTGCGGTCATCTTGACCATAAATATGGAGATAGGACTGATAACACCACCTGTTGGATTAAACCTCTATGTCATTAACGGAATTGCACCGGAAATATCCTTGCCAACAATTCTTAAAGGGGCGCTTCCCTTTATGCTTTGCATGGTCGTTGGCATTCTCATCCTGTGTGTTTTTCCCGAAATTGCGACCTGGTTACCGACTAAAGTTATGGGATGATAATAAATGAGACAGACGTTCGTATCGCAAATTTTCAACTCAATCGCTGATGCTGGCCGGGACCTGCTGGATCGCGGTGCTGGAAAATCCCGAAGCCATTCCATTGAAGGGGTATGCCGGGATCTGATCACTCAAAGAGGCGAGGCCTCCGGCATCGCCTTGGCTCGGGAAGTTGTTAATCTGTGGGGAAAGCTGGATGATGATGAGAAGTTGAGCTTTCTGCTGTTTTTGGAAAAAGAGGGCAGCACGGATCAGGCGTTGATCGATAAAGCGGTGGACGCGTATCAGGTTGACAGGACTTTGGAAAATGGGCGGGCACTTGCGCAAGTTCTGGAAGCACCGCGCCAGGAATTGATGCGCCGGATCAACTTTGCCCCGGGCGGTACGGCCGCCATTGTGGATATTCGCAAATTTCTGGTGTCCAAGCTGCGAAAACATCCAGAATTGAGGGAAGTGGATCACGATATAAAACATCTGCTCACCAGTTGGTTCAATCGCGGTTTCCTGGAGGTCGAGGAAATCAACTGGCGTACCCCTGCGGTGATTTTGGAAAAACTGATTGAATATGAGGCGGTTCACGAGATCGATGGCTGGGAAGACCTGCGGCGCAGGCTGGACCGAGATCGCCGCTGTTTTGCATTCTTCCATCCGGCCTTGCCCGATGAGCCCCTCATCTTTGTCGAAGTTGCGCTGGTCAAAGGTCTTGCCTCCGCCGTTCAGCCTCTTCTTGATCAGGAAGGGGAGCGTCTGGATCCCAGAAGCGCAGATACGGCAATTTTCTACTCCATCAGCAACTGTCAGGATGGCCTGAAAGGGATCAGTTTTGGCAATTTTCTGATTAAACAGGTTGTATCAGAACTTTCGGCGGAACTTCCGAACCTTAAACATTTCTCCACCCTGTCACCGATCCCCGGATTTATGAAATGGTTCAGCGAACAAAAGGGCAAGACAGGTAAAGTAACTGCCGGAAAAGCCGCCAAAGTAAAGAATCTGTTGCGGGAAAAAGACTGGCACACCAACCCAGAAGTGATTGAGCAGATCAGAGAACCACTTGAGCAGCTGGTTGCCCATTATCTGGTGAAGGAAAAATCGCGGAATAATCCACTGGATCCCGTGTCCCGCTTTCATCTTGGTAATGGCGCACGATTGGAGCGTATAAATTGGCTAGGTGATATTTCCTCGAATGGTCTCAACCAATCTGCAGGCTTGCTGGTAAATTATTATTACAATTTGAAAGACATTGAAAAAAATCACGAGGCGTATGTGAACGAGAAAAAAGTCGTGGCATCGTCTGCAATTCTGTCACTTGCGAAATCTAAATGATACTGAATTCTTGAAACCAGACGGTTTGCTTTTCGGCTACTTTTTCAAAGAGAATATTAGGTTCTATTTTCATACGCTTCTAATAGGCTGAGTATGATTTTTCTTATGACTTGTGGCTGTTCGAGGGGGACGTAGTGACCGCATTTTGGAATGATATGTAGAGTGGAATTTTTTACTGAAGCACACTGCATAGCGCTCACTTCCAATCCTGGAGCGACATCTTCTTCGCCGGTAACCACCGCCACGGGAACTTTGATATCTGCCAAATATTGTCCCCGGCTAGGGCGCGTATGAAAGGCTGTGATGCCGTTCGCTAATAATTGTACATCTTGAGAAAGAGCATTTTTTTTCGCCTTTTCAAGGATGTTTTTGGCCGTTGATTTGGAAAATAAAGGAGCCCAATATTTTTCCCAAGCTAGATTAGTTCCTTGCTCGCCTAACCATTCAAGGGCAGAAAAATAAAATTCCGGGTCAGGATTATGATCTGCTTTGCAGCCAATAAGGACGAGTGCTGCAATGCGATCTGGTGCAGCTACGGCGACCTCTAGAGCGCAAGATGCGCCAACAGAACACCCGACTACAATGAACTTTTTATTTGGCACGAGCTGTATTGCTGCCTCAGCCCATTCCTCGACTGAACTGCCAAAGCCATAAAGTGTCGGCGCGAATGTTGAGCCCGGAATGAGGTCCATACACTCTGCCCACATGGATCCATCCAGGGGAAGGGCGTGAAGCAGGAGTAATCCAAGAGGAGCTTTTTGTGACACAGCCGGACTTACATTTTCAAGTTAGTTTTCAAAATCTTATTAATGCTAACCATTTGACCCTTCTGTGGGAAGACTTTCCCTGTTTTTCGCAGCAGGAGTCTGACTGGAATTGACGTAGAATGCAGATCAGGCTTCTCAGTCATTGTTGACTTTAATTAGATGTTGATCTTAAAAAATTGATCAGCTCATCATGATATTTATCCAACAATCGGTCATGGGGCCAGGTAATCCAGGCGCCGGTTGACATGACGTGAGGTTTTGGGTCCAGGAGTGTCAGGGTTTGTCGTTTAAGGTGCGTCTGTATTAATGGCAAGGAGGCTAAGACAACGCCGGCACCGACCTCGGCTGCATGGAGGGCGGTGATAAAGCTGTCGAAACGAAAGCGAGACGTCATGACCGGACGAATGTCTCTTGCTTTTGCCCATTCCCGCCAGCCGTCGCGGCTTCCCTTCACCGTCAGGAAGGGCAGGGATTGCCAGTGTCCATCTTCAATGCTGTCCAATAAATCAGGCGCACAGGCCGGAGCCAGAGCCTCCGTATAGAGAAGTGTCGCATCACGGTCAGGCCAATGGCCGTTTCCATATCGGATCTGATAGTCACTATCGACCGCGTCATAATCCACTTCCCGGTAAACAGAGGAGAGCGAGATTTCAAGAGAGGTGGATGAGAGTGACATTGTCGTCAACCGAGGGGCAACCCACAGGGAAGATACCGATGACGGGGATGCGATGGTTATTTTCCTGCGCGGACGTCCAAATAAGTCAGCGGTCCCTCGTTTAATCACAGCAAGCGCATTTTCAATATGGGGAAGATAGGCTTCTCCATCAGCTGTTAATTCGACCCCTCTTGGCAGTCGCCGAAACAGCAGAATATCCAGCTTTTCTTCCAGTGCCCGAATATGCTGACTGACAGAAGCCTGGGTCAGGCCGATCTCATTCGCTGCCGCTGTGAAGTTACCGTTGCGGCCTGCTGCCTCAAACGACCGTAGCCATTCCATCGGTGGCAGCGTGTTGAATTCAAATTCAGACATAAAAATAATCGCCCCTAAGTGTCGAAAGCTATTATTTTATATTATGCCTGATATTTGCTAGGAACTGAAGATCAATTCAGAGTGGAGACTGAGATGCCAATATTTACATCAGCACAAATTACGCATGATGGAGCTGTCCTTGTTTTGCAAGATCCCGACGGGCAAAGCGTCAGATATCATGCCATCTGGCTGCGGGATAATGCTCAGGATCCAGAAACCAGAGCCACAGGAAATGGTCAGAAACTGATAACCGTCTCTGATATCCCAGTGGATACAGTGGTCGCAGAAGCAGAGTTAAGTGCAACTGATGTTACGTTGACATTTCAACCCGAGGGAAAAAATGTGTCCTATAGCCTGCAATGGCTCGCCGATAATCAATATGATTTTAAAGCTGGTGAAGAGACCGGGTGTCTCTCCGCAGATGTGGAGACGTGGGATCATCAATTATCGGACAAACTGCCCTCGTCCGATTTTACAGAACTGTCATCTTCAGAGACGTGTCTTGGCCAGTGGTTGTCTGATGTACAGCGGTATGGCGTTGCTAAGATAACCGGCGGGAGCAAAAAATCAGGGGCCTTGTTCGATGTTGTCTCGCTTTTTGGCTACGTCCGCGAAACCAACTATGGGAAATGGTTTGAAGTCAGATCAGAAGTAAACCCAACCAACTTGGCATATACAGGACTGGGACTTCAGGCCCATACGGACAATCCATACCGGGATCCGGTACCGACACTTCAAATCCTTTATTGCCTCGAAAATTCCGTTGCTGGGGGTGACAATTCAGTCGTTGACGGGTTTCGCATTGCCGAAAGATTAAAAGCAGATTTTCCTGAGTATTTTGATGTCCTAAGTCAATATTCCGCCAGATTTGAATATAAGGGGGATGACGGGGTCTGCCTTCGGTCAAAAAGGCCGATGATCGAATTGTCGCCGGAAGGGGAACTGATCGCTGTTCGTTTTAACAATCGATCCTGCGCGGCTCTGACCGACATCCCTTTTGAAAAGATGGCTCTTTATTATCGGGCCTATCGCCATTTCAGTGATATGGTCAATGATCCGGCACTGGCCGTGAGTTTCAAACTGTCACCGGGTGAATGCTTTATTGTTGATAACACCAGGGTTCTACATGCCAGGAACAGTTTTGAAGGAACGGGTTCGCGCTGGTTGCAGGGGTGTTACGCGCAGAAAGACAGTTTGCGATCTCGCCTGGCGGTGATTGAACAACAGTATGGAGCGTTTCAATGACAAAACCTGATTTTTCCAAACTGACAAAAGATAATATTGTCGATTTTATCGGGGATATTTTTCTTCGCCGCGGTGCAGATTCCTATCTTGGTGAAGATGTCACAATGTCAGAACATATGCTTCAAGGGGCGCAGCTTGCTGAACAGGCCGGGGCCAATGAGGAGGCGATTGCAAGTGCCTTGCTTCATGATATCGGCCATTACACCAACGAGTTTCCCGAAGATGCGCTGGAAAAAGGCGTCAACAATTATCATGATGAAGCGGGTGCCTTTGTTCTGAAAAGGTTTTTTCCCCAATCAGTGACAGACTGTGTGCAACAACATGTAGCTGCAAAACGATATTTATGTGCCGTCGATCCTGAATATCTTAATCTGTTATCCGACGCCTCTGTTCATACACTGAAACTACAAGGCGGCCCCATGGACAGGCATGAAGTTGACGCGTTTGAAGAGCAACCCCATCTGGACACAATTATTCAGGTGCGTAAATGGGATGATGAAGGGAAAGTAGCAGGTGTCAAAACGCCTGATTATGATCACTACGCTCCTTTGCTTCAGCGGATCGTTGATCGTCATGCCGGGACCATTGATTGACTGTCTGAAAATCATTCCTATAGTGCTCTTTATCTGAAAAGTGCTTGCGCCAATTGGCACTGATTTCACTTATGGAGCCGCGCCGCTATGAAGTCATTGTTTCATCTTGCCTATAATGTCGTTGATCTTTCGGAAGCTCGCCGGTTTTATACGGAAACGCTAGGATGTACGGAAGGGCGCAGCACAGATACCTGGATGGATTTTGATTTCTATGGTCATCAGCTTTCCCTTCACGTGGGAGAGCCGTTCAAGACAGAGAATACAGGGCAAGTTGCGGGGTGCCTGGTGCCCATGCCCCATCTTGGCCTGATATTACCGCTCACCGAATGGAAAGAACTCGCGAGACGACTGGAAGCTGCGACGATAGAATTCATCCTCGAACCGTCCGTGCGTTATGAAGGTGAGCCGGGAGAACAGTGGACTATGTTCTTCCGAGATCCATCGGGAAATCCCATTGAAATTAAAGGCTTTGCCGATTTTGACGGAGTTTATGCCGTATGAGTGAGGTTATTCCCTTCGTCAGCCAACTGGAATTAAAGGAAGAGCAAGAGTGGATAGAGGTTCTTTCCAGGCAACTGCCAAAGGAGAGAATTGTTGGATTTTCGGCCTTGACCGCAGCAGATAAAAAAGACGCGAAAATTGCCATTGTTGCTAATCCAAACCCTGATGAAATTTCACAACTTCCAAATCTTGTCTGGATCCATAGTGTCTGGGCCGGAGTGGAGCGTCTGGTCGGTGAGTTGGGGGATCAGCCTTTTGGGATTGTTCGCCTGATTGATCCAGAACTCGCCAGAACCATGGCCGAAGCTGTCCTTGCCTGGTCCTTATATTTGCACCGGGATATGCCAGCATATGCTCGGCAGCAGAAAAACCGGCAATGGAAAGAAATTCCCTATCGCAGTGTATCGAACAGAACTGTCGGGATTTTGGGACTTGGTGAATTGGGGACTGCCGCTGCGCAATTGTTGGCCGGAATTGGTTTCAAGGTGATTGGGTGGAGCCGTTCTCAAAAACAGGTGGACAATGTCATCACCAAATCAGGCGAGGATGGATTAGCGGAGACAGTCAGCCGTTCAGATATCTTGGTGAGTTTGCTGCCGCTGACAGATCAAACCCGAGGACTGATCGATAAAAGTGTCTTTGATAACCTGCCCGATCAGGCAGGCCTGATCAATTTTGGTCGTGGCCCTGTTGTTGCTATTGAAGACCTGGTCCGTGCTTTGGATCAAGGCCGCCTATCCCATGCTGTTTTGGATGTTTTTGAGCAAGAGCCTTTACCAACAGAAAGTGCTTTATGGGATCATGATGCCATTACGGTGCTTCCCCATATATCCGCCCCAACGAACATGAAAACAGCCAGTGAAATTGTTGCTCGGAACATCGTTTTATACCGCCAAAAAGGGATCTTGCCGGTAACCGTAAGTCGAAAACTTGGGTATTAGAAAGTAGTTATGTCCCGCGAACGCAGGAGACGACGCTGAAGCATGTCCCTTGATCTCGGTTGTTCCTATTTTCCTACGTACTATCACCAAACGTAATAGCCGTTATTCAGGTTGGTGGTTATTGAGTAGGGCCTGACCTCGTCGATCTCAATGCTGGGCTCAATCGGTGGGTGTCTCGATTAATTCAGTAATCCATAAAACAAAGCCGGCAGCTGCGGGTTTTGTTTTATTTTCCAGTAACTCATAAATGCTTACGAGCATAATTGAGTTTCTTTTTCTCCGATGCTGACAGCTCATTGGCAACAGGCTCAAACACCTCAATAAACCTGTTGTAGTCTTTATTTTTCCAAGCCTCAGATGCTGCTTTTTTTGCCTGCTTTAATTCCTGTTCTTTACCCCATTGATTAATATTTCTTTTTTTCTCAAACAAGGCTTTCTCATAAACAGATGACTCACCCTTAAGGCAATTAGCACCACACACTTTCAATAGCTCTGCAAGCATAGGCAAACACTTGCGAAGATTTTCATATGAATGAGCAGAATATAATTTATAGTCTATCCACCTCGCGTCATCACTAAGAAAAAGTAAATCGTTAGAAGTAAAACCATCCTTATCAGGCTTATCTTCAATGCCCACGCGACCAATATAAAAATCTAATTCAAATCGTGGAGAACTATAGTAAAGATTGACAAAGACTTTGTTCGATAAATATTTCAAGGCAATATAACTATTACCTATCCTTTCAATATTGGAAATCTCAAACCCGTAACCTTCAACTAAAAAAGCAAAACTGCTTTTTACTAAATTCTCGTAAACAACAAATCTATCTTCTGGAAAGTCTGTTCGATCATCCATAACTACTGCACTCCTTATTTAGGCACAGATGAGATTAGGGGGAATCTTAGAATCCGTCACTGATTATTGACGGACATTCGCCGAGAAAACCTCTGCCTTTATCGCCGTCATCCCCAACCACCCGCGCGGTCATGCCCCCTCGATCACGGTTGGTCCGAATATTGATCCTGAATGTGAAAGCCAGATACCTTGACTGTGTAATCTGTTTAAGGACGAGGGGGAACTCGAGCGGCAATATAGTGGATGCAATAGCCAAGAACATGTAGTAAGTTCAAATATATAAATATAATAAACAAGAGTTGTAATGTCTTTTGCTGTAAAATTTTATGATTTGAGAATATTGCTGAAAAGACGGAATGAAATATCTTCTAAATATGTTGCCTGCGTTACGATTATATTTCTAAAATTTATACTTTTTTTTGTAAGTTATATTGCTAATTTCTTTTTATTCACTTCCGTGACTTTCCTGTCAATTACATCTGTGTCTCAAGCAGAGCAGAAAATATTGTTTTATGGAGATAATACGAATGTACCTTTCGTTTATTTGGATCCATCTGGAAAACCATCAGGCATCGTGATTGATCTACTCAATCAAATAGAAAAGAAAATTCCTTATACTTTTTCCTATGAATTGCTTCCGTGGAAGCGTGCCTATCGAAGTGCTGAATCTGGCAATGGGGCAATAATTGGCGTCTCAAAGAATTCCAAGCGATTGAAAATATTCGATTATACGGATGTCTTATATTACCACGATATCGTTCTTGTTGTCCTGAAAGGGAATGAGTTCGTCTTCAATAAAATAGAAGACCTCAAAGGAAAACGTGTGGCGGTTCCTCGTGGATCAAAATACAGCGACGACTATGTCAAGGCTTTGTCAGATGGGTTGTTCGAAGCCGTTAAAACAGATAGTCGAGAACAACGGTTGAAACTCCTGCTGCGTGGTCGCATTGATGTGGCGCTGATTGGCGGCGGGAAAGCGGGTGTAAAGTTGAGTATAAGTCAGCTTCCCGAATTGATAGAAAATCGAAAGCGTTTTGTCACACTCGGCACGCCACTGTTGCGGGATGCAAACTTTATAGCTTTCAACAAAGGTTTGGAGGCTACAGGTTTTATTCAAAAATATAACCAGGCGTTAAAACAATCCCTTAAAAATGGTACTTACCAGCAGATAATGCAGAGTTATGAATAGAGCGAATAACTCATCAATAATCAGCCTTCGAGGATAGGGGATAAAAAATAGGATGCAGTCAGCCTTAATCGGTTAACGATTCTCAAAATCTGACGGGGTAATCGAGAAAATCGTCCAGATATAGTGAGCAACATAATCACAGATGTATCGTATTAGTACGCTTGCTTATTAAATTTGCCATTTGGACAATTTGATTTTGCAGCGGTCGGATTTCTGGGTGTATAGTTGACGTGCTGTTCTGGCTTTTCCGCCGGATGCCGAAAATAATTAATAAGAAATGGAAGCAAAA